>CAZPWU010000351.1:0-3431 GCA_964590325.1 uncultured Anaerolineaceae bacterium
ACCCCTTTCCTGGGGATGCCCCAAATTATCCGACCGGATGGTCTATACCAGAGCCAACAACGCTTTGGTTTGTACCGGTGGCATATCATGGATCCGATCCGCTTTCAGCAGGATTTACGGGTAACTATCCAGGACCTGGGGTGGCGTGCCCCGTTGGAGGGGAAGGCGCGCTATCTTCCGCTACAAGATGACATTGCATCAACCGTTTTTTGGTACCAGAGCGAGCCGCATGCCCCATTCCCTGGGCTACCGGGTTTGAATGAGCTCGAAGTCATTTGAGATATTGGAGATGGATATGGCAAACCAGCATCTGCTGCTTGGTTTAGATATCTCTACAACCGGAGCTAAGGCATTATTAGTGGATACAAAAGGAGCTGTTGTCAGCAGCGCTACCACACCTCTGACGCTCTCCACACCGCACCCACTCTGGTCAGAACAAAATCCTGAGGACTGGTGGGATGGGATTGTAACCAGTATCCGCCAGGCCTTGGAAAATGTGCACCAACCCGGCTCAGCCGTGTCTGCAATTGGATTAACAGGTCAGATGCATGGACTGGTCTTATTAGACGATGCTGGAGAGGTTTTACGACCAGCGATTCTATGGAATGACCAGCGTACCGGTGCTCAATGCGACGAAATCCGCGCTCGCCTCGGTTTACACCGGTTAATTCAGATCACTGGTAATAATGCCCTGACCGGTTTCACGGCTCCGAAGATATTATGGGTTCAACAGAATGAGCCCGAAATCTACAGTCGTGTCCGGCATATCTTATTACCCAAGGATTACATCCGATATCGCCTGACGGATCGGTTTGCGATGGACAAGGCTGATGGATCAGGTACAATCTTATTCGATATCCGACGACGGGACTGGTCCCATGAGATGCTTTCAGCGCTTACGATCCCCACCGAAGTGTTACCGCCCACTTATGAAGGTCCGCAGGTTACCGGGACCGTCAGCTCCGAGGCAGCAGCCCTGACCGGGTTGATGGCTGGCACACCGGTGATGGCAGGAGGTGGTGATCAGTCGGCCCAGGCAGTGGGTGTCGGCGCAGTCGAACCGGGCATCATCGCACTGACATTAGGTACTTCGGGAGTGGTATTTGCTGCAACAGAAGCACCCCTCATCGAGCCAGAGGGGCGCCTGCATGCGTTCTGCCATGCCTTGCCGGGGCACTGGCATTTAATGGGGGTGATGCTCAGTGCAGCCGGAAGCCTGCAGTGGTACCGCGATACGCTGACTCCGGATACAAGTTTCGATGACTTGTTGGCTGAAGCAGCCCGGGTTCCACCAGGCAGTGAAGGGCTGATCTTTCTACCTTACTTGAGCGGCGAGCGTACCCCTTACCCCGACCCACTTGCGCGGGGCGCATGGGTGGGATTGACCGTACGGCATACGCGCGGCCACCTGACGCGTTCAGTCCTCGAAGGCGTGGCGTTCGGATTAAAGGACAGTTTTACTTTAATCAAAGCCGTGGGCTTGGGCGAAATCCACCAGGTGCGCGCTTCAGGCGGGGGGACGAAAAGCCGAGTGTGGCGGCAAATCCTGGCAGATGTACTGGGGGTAGAGCTGGTCACGGTCAACACCACCGAAGGTGCAGCCTATGGCGCAGCACTCTTAGCGGGGGTCGGAGCCCGCGTCTGGCCCGATGTGCCCAGCGCCTGCGACGCAACTGTGGCTGTGACTGGTTGGGATATACCAAACCCGGACCACGTAGCCCTATATGCCCGGTTATATCCCGTCTATCAGTCCTTATATCCGGCTCTCAAACCAAGTTTTGACCAGGAAGCAGCGTTCTAAAAGGGGTTAAAACATGGATTGGCGGAGAGGTTATTCCCGTAAATCCATGTTTTAAGCAAATTTCCTATTCGGTAGGGACAGCCTCTAACGGTTGAGGGCGATGCCCCCTAATGATCTGAGGAGGCTCTGTTGGTGCAGCCCAGAGGACGCTGTTATAGATTACCTGCTGGATGTTGGGGTCATAATAAGTTGGATAGCTTTCGTGCCCGGGTCTAAAATAGAACACTTTGCCGCGACCGCGGTAGTAACAGCAGCCACTGCGGAATACCTCGCCCCCCTGGAACCAGCTAACGAAAACCAGGTTTTCTGGCGCGGGGATGTCAAAATGCTCCCCGTACATTTCTTCATGTTCTAACTCAAAATACTCTGGCAACCCGGCAGCTATCGGATGACCTGGTTCGACTACCCATATCCGTTCTTTTTCACCGATCTCACGCCATTTGAGCATGCAGCCAGTGCCCATTAATTTCATGAAAATCTTGGACACATGAGATGAATGGAGAGCAACTAGACCCATCCCATCCAAAACCCGCTCATAAATCCTGTTAACTATTTCATTGCGGACTTCTTTGTGAGCCATATGCCCCCACCAGGTGAGCACGTCCGTCTGTGATAGAACGTCGACAGTCAGGCCGTGTTCCGGCTCGTCCAGGGTCGCCGTGCGAACATCGAGACCCTTTTGGCGTAGGGCATTTGCTATGACACTATGCATGCCTTCAGGATAAACTTTACCAATGACGGGATCTTTTTTCTCATGACGACCTTCATTCCATACAGTCACTCGGGGTAATTTTGTCATTATAAAATCTCCTTTATTATTATCGGGTTATGCCTCAAAGTGTTTAAAAGTTGTCAGGTAATCGTGGTTCTTTTGGAACATTTCGTTAACCATTGTTTTAATTTCTGCCAGGGATAGGACGGCAGCAGTTAACGGGTCATAAGCAATAGCCTGGAATATAAGGCGTGGGTTTCCAGTTATAACCGCCTCAACCGCCATCTCTTCAACGGATACACTGACATGGTTCAGAGCGACACATTGAGGGGGCAAAGGGCCAACATGGACTGGGTGGAAGCCGCCTCGATCTACATACACGGGTACTTCCACACAAGCCCCTTCTGGTAGATTGGTAATGATACTGGTGTTTGGAACATTACCATTAAAGTGGAATATATCCCCACCCTTTAAAGCATTGATAATCGAGGCGGCATATTCATGGCCGCGGTCCAGGTCGATAGGGGTATCCTTAGCGAACCACTGCTTGGCTTCGTCTTTCCAGGTGTGCTCGGTCTCCTGGTATTCTTTGAGAACGTAGGCATATTCTCCTGGGTTCCAGCCAGTGCCATGGGTACAGTATTTTTCGATCAGATCCGGGCGTTTGCGGAACCACCAGTTGTATTCTGAATTATGTCCAGATGATTCGGTGACGTAATAATCCAAGTGCTGGAACATCTCGTTGCGGACGATTTCCTCATTATATACTTCAGGTCTCTTCATTGCTTCGCGTATTAAGGGATAGGCATCCTTGTGGTTCCACTCATATTTCAGATACCAGGCCTGGTGGTTGATGCCAGCACAGGTGTAGGTGATTTCCTCCATCGGTGAACTGAACCAATCCGCCAGCATCATGGC
>CAZPWU010000352.1:0-3429 GCA_964590325.1 uncultured Anaerolineaceae bacterium
TTGATCGTTTCCGCGCGCCAGGTTAACGATGATCAGCCCTGTTTCGTCATAGATTTATTCCGCCGAGCCGTGGGTGATTTATCAGGTAAACATATCGCAATATTAGGCCTGTCGTTCAAGGAAGATGTAGATGACCTGCGTGAGAGTCCTGGTATCGAAGTCGCTCGTCTCCTTGATAAAGCTGGTGTGAAGGTAAAAGCATTTGAACCTTATAAATTAGATGCCCAGATCCCCGGGATAACCACAGTCCCGTCTCTGGAGGCGGCATTGGAGGATGTGGATGCATTTGCCTTATTGGTACTGCATCGATCTTTCCGGGAGCTGGACCCGCAAAAGGTTGCTAACCTGACTTCAGCCAGGATTGCTATCGACACCGTTAATGGGTGGCCCTCTGAAACCTGGAAATCTGCCGGTTTCCGCCTCTATAAATTAGGCGATGGTCGAGACGCTATATAGATGGCCCGCAATTTCCATACCACCCTGGTCTATCTTCGTAGAAAACCTCTAATTGGTCGCTTAGCTTATTTATTTTTAAAACTTTTAGGTTCCGAGATCCCGCTTTCGGTGCCTATTGGGAGTGATTTCATTCTTGAGCATGGCGGTTTTGGGGTGATCTTGCACTCTTGTTCGATCGTTGGAAACAGAGTGAAAATCTATCCAGGTGTTACTGTGGGGCGTGCAGATATTTACCGTCCCACAGAGAAATCGAAGTTTGAAGGCATCATTATCGAAGACGATGTTATCCTATGCCCTGGAGCCAAGGTGCTGTGTAAAGAGGGTGTGTTAAGGGTGTCGCGCGGCTCAGTTGTCGGAGCAAATGCCGTCCTGTTGCAGTCCACCGGCGAGTATGAAATTTGGGCTGGAGTGCCTGCCAGGCGAGTGGGTATGCGAGAATGAGTCCAACTCGGATCTGTCTTGTGCCTCATTTATCGGGTGTAGGAGGCATGGTTACCTTCCAGGCGAAATTAACGGTTGGTCTGGCAGCCCGGGGCATCGAGGTGTGCTACGATCTCGGTGATATGCCATATCGTGCTGTTCTCGTGATCGGAGGCACACATGACCTGGCTGGGTTATGGCGTGTCCATCGGCGAGGCATTCCGGTTGTCCAGCGGTTGGATGGGATGAACTGGGTCCATCGCCGGCGTCGGACCGGTCTGAGGCATTTTCTGCGAGCGGAATACGGTAATTTTATCCTGGCAACTATCCGATCTCGCCTGGCTGACCGGATAATCTACCAGAGCGAATTTAGCCGTCAATGGTGGCATCGGGAACGGGGCCCAACAAAAATACACAACCAGGTGGTTTATAATGGAGTAGATTTAGGAACTTATACACCATATGGTGCAGGTCAACCTCCAACTGATCGTTATCGTCTGCTGTTGGTAGAGGGCAACCTGGGCGGTGGATACGAGATGGGGCTTGAGACAGCGGTCCAGCTTGCCGAGCGCTTGAGGATTGCGCATAGTCGTGATATCGAAATCGTTGTCGTTGGGCGTGTCACACCCTCGATAAGGAGTCGCTGGGATAACCAGACAGGGCGTTCTCCGGGTATAATCATCATCTTCAGCGGGGTTGTGCCGATTGAACGGATCCCTGAGATTGACCGATCAGCACACCTGTTATATTCTGCGGATCTCCATCCGGCCTGTCCGAATTCGGTTGTCGAGGCCCTGGCTTGTGGACTGCCAGTTGTTGGATTTGATACAGGTGCCTTGCCGGAGCTGGTGACAGGTGATTCTGGACGGATTGCTCCTTATGGTGGTAATCCTTGGCTGCTGGAACCACCGGATATCCCTGCTCTCGCTAAAGTCACAGCCGAGATTGTTATTGATCAGGATCGCTTCCGAACCGCTGCGCGCGCTCGTGCCGAGGAAGCATTTAGATTGGAGAAAATGGTCGAGGGTTATTTACAAGTATTATTGGGCTAAGAGCGTGTAATGGAGGTCAGATAATGGTTACGCTACAGAATTTACAACGGATCAGTGAATATGAGTGGGAAATCCCGCAAAGCTTTCGAAAAGATATGCGTGTACCGGTACGCTTGTTCGCCACCCAAAGGTTGCTTGAACAGATCATGGGCGATAAGTCCCTTGAACAGGCTGTAAATGCAGCCACATTACCGGGATTGGTGGGGCATGTAATGGTGATGCCCGATATGCACCAGGGTTATGGTTTTCCCATCGGAGGCGTGGCTGCCACCCGATACCCGGAGGGTGTGATCTCTCCCGGTGGCATCGGATATGACATCAACTGTGGGGTGCGTCTGTTGGCTTCAAACATTAAGGTTGATGATATCAGCGATCAACTGGATACACTTGCATCAGTGATAAACAACACCTGCCCGAGTGGGGTAGGTGTGTCGGGAGCCATTCGGGTAACCGATGCTGAATTAGATCAGGTGTGTAAGGATGGATCACGCTGGGCACTCAAACATAATTTTGCTACGGAAAACGATCTCCGCCGTACGGAAGAATTCGGACGGGTCGAAGGCGCTGATCCAACGAAGGTCAGTAAGAGGGCCAAGGAGCGCGGCCGTCCACAATTGGGCACCTTGGGAGCCGGTAATCATTTTATCGAGGTTGATGTTGTTGACCAGGTATTTGATACACAGGCTGCCCAAGTCATGGGATTGGCGTTAGGCAATCTGGTAGTGCAGATCCATTGTGGATCGCGTGGTTTCGGCCACCAGATCTGTACTGATTATGTAGATGAATTACAAGGGGCAGTGAAGCGATATGGGATCCAGTTACCTGACCGGGAACTAGTATGCGCCCCTTTGAATTCCCCGGAAGGGCAAAATTACCTGGCAGCTATGAGGTGCGCAGCAAATTACGCTTTCGCTAATCGCCAGATCCTGGCTCACCATGCACGGCGCGCTTTCGAGGAAGTTTTTGCTGGGAAAATCCACGATTGGAACCTATACCAGGTCTATGACATTGCTCACAATATGGCCAAGATCGAGACTCATGAAATTGACGGACAGCAAATCAAAGTTTGCGTTCATCGTAAAGGAGCCACGCGTGCTTTTGGACCTGGAGCACAAGGTCTGCCTGATGAATACAAGCAGATTGGACAACCCGTGCTGGTACCGGGCAGCATGGGGACGGCCTCCTGGGTTTTAGTTGGGACTGCTACCAGCATGTCGAACTCCTTTGGTTCAACCTGTCATGGCGCAGGGAGAGTGATGAGCCGGCATCAGGCCAAAAGAGAGGTCCGCGGAGATAAATTGCGCCAGGAACTGGAGACTGACGGCATTCATGTGCGTGCCGGGTCCCTGGCCGGGTTGGCTGAGGAAGCACCGCAAGCTTATAAAAATGTCGATATGGTTGTTGAAACTGTTTGCGGTGCCAACATCGCGAGTAAGGTTGCCCGTTTACGCCCGGTGGCAGTTATTAAAGGATAGGGGATAAGGAGCAACAGCTAAGAATA
>CAZPWU010000353.1:0-3428 GCA_964590325.1 uncultured Anaerolineaceae bacterium
GGCTGTAGGGATCAGGCTCAGTGGTGATATCGGTTCGCTGGTTGGAGGGGTTTTTGTAAACCTTTAATATAGGCGCATCCTGGAAAAAGTAACCGGCCAGGAAAGTATTCAAGAGGCCTAACGATTGCATATCATCACTGACAATTAAGGGCCCTTTTGCATAATCAATAACATTTTTCATCAGCCAATCCGCTGCAGGATTGATCGATTTACCGATCATATCGTCGAGATTCTTGAGTGTCTCGGCACTCGGTTTATCCCCGAGACGACGGAAAACCGAGATCATGATTGGGATTTTGATCGTACTGCTGGCGGTGAAGGCTAAATCTGGGGGTATTTTTATCTCTTCCCCCTGGTGTGATATAAAGCTGATCTCCTGCCCTGATTGCATATCGGCCATGTAGAGGCCAATCACGCCATCAAAATTTGAAAGGGATATAGTCTGCTTCAGCAATACCTCTAAATTCTGAAAGGCTGGGCGGGAGGGCGAGGTGCGTCGTAATGTCAGATTTACTACACGTTGAGAGGGTGACCGCAAGGCATTGTTGATTAGCTGGATGGAGCGTTCCACATCCAGAGCCATCCCTTGAGTTCCTGGTTTAAAACTGATTGTGCCCGCGATGGGTGTGGCGGGTAAGGGAGGCTGGTCATACCGGGCGGCAACTTCCTGGACCAGGAAAGTACGTATTCGTTCGTCTGAGCTGGTTACCCGCAAGGGGATGTTGACCGGGGGAGGTGTACGCCCCCATAGGAAATTCCAAAAAGCCCCCCAAAAAGGTTGCCGGATACGCTCCTGGTCTGCAGCTGCCAGCATCGTTTCCATATCTAGCTCATAACCGAATACACTAGGACTGACCTGGATTACAGCCTCGTTGTAATGAAGTTCAATCGGCAGTGAATAGGCCTCTAGTAAGCGTTGGGCAGCTTGCTGTCGGTTTAACCCACCGACTGGGATGACTGCAATAGTTAAACCCTGAGGAAAGTTGGCCCACAACCTGCTAAATCGCACTAATTGTGTGGTGACCAATATTACAGCGCTCAATACAAAAAAAAGGGATACCCAACCTAGGACAGAAAACTGTCTACGATTTCGCACACTCACTCCTTCAGAAAAAAATAACGATTTTGATGGATAATCATGCTTATGATACCACGATAGATAATTAAAAAAATTGGGTGTTTGAGTGGGGCTCTAACCCATCTCAAACACCCAATCCTTTGTGTTGGCCGTTTAACGTGAAACGACGAGTTTAACCAGCTTACCCTGTGCATCCAGGGTTAGACGGGCGTAATGATGATGCACAAGAGCCGCCTGCTCTACCTCTTTACTCAATGTCACCAACTGACGGTCTGGTAAATGGATAGGACGGGCTTTAATCCCAATCTGGGCGGTTGGACAGTTATGGATGGTATCATGACATTCTGCGCGTTCGTGACTGAAAGTGATCAGCGCATCAGCCATACCGGGAAGATATTGAGCGACAACATGCTTAACTTGTAACAGAACATCTTGTGGAATTTGGGTCTCACGCTCTGCATTGTTGGTACGGTCACAGATGGTTTTCACCTGGGTTGGGGATTTTAGCGGTCGTAGGATGGACTTAGGTACCCTTGCTTGCCCCAGCGGTTGGGCTAAAGGATCGCCGTATAAAACGAACGAGATTAGTGTTTTTTGGTCTTCGCCGTCCAGATAACCTTGACGACGGTGCATTTCACGAGCCAGGTGGATTTTCGCTCGGCGTAGAGCTTCGCCAGCCAGATTGCCATCGCGTATGAAATTCCAAAACGCAATTCCTAACAGGTCAGCTGCGATCAGAGGGGTTGTAATGGAACCATAAGCAATGCAGGTCGATCCGATGACCACCTGACTGCCCGAGTCCAGGAATTTTAAGGCCAAGGCTTGTTCTACGGTCTTGTTCAGAACGTGTGCGCCATAACAGGCTTCTGTGAACACCAACTGTGGGGCATGTCCGGAGTTCACCACATCCTGAGGACGCAGTGCTACGGGATAATCCGGACCCTCCTCAGGTTCAGTTGGATCGCGTTGTCCATACCATTCGACCGTATCCTGTAAACCATGTAAATTAAAATATCCCAGGCGTGCTGTCGGTAAGAAGGGTGTTTCCTTATGATTATTCTTCTTTCCTGTACCAGGCGCACTGCTCACTACCTGAATAGGCGGTGAGACCAGTAGAGCGCGCGGCTCGCCAATAGGGTGGAAGACTGATAGTGAAGCGCGGCGCCAAATGGCTGCTGTATATCCCAGGCTGGGTTGAATCTGTTTTAAACGGGGCAAGATGGTTTTAGCCATGAGATCCCATAACCGCCGATACCATGGTCTATAACCGTCCAGTTCCTGGTGATGGGTAGTGATATCGTGCAGGGAGTTTAAAAGCTTACGCCCACCTTCATCTCCAATACATCCTGGTAGACGCCCCACCGGCCATTCAGGGATGAAATAATTTTCATCTCGGATTGCATAGGGGTTATCAGATGGCACATCCACATCGACATCATCCACCGGATTTGGCAAGCGGTGGAACGGGACGACTTCAGGTCCGCCAACGATTAGCAAAGCGCCTATCATTTCGCCGCGCTTTCCGAGTGCAAAATCCAGGTCGACTAAAGTTAATTTCAGGCTCCAGGGATCATTATGCTGGGCAGGCACAAGGCCATAAGCTGATGTGCTCTGGCAGTCATCGGCATAAAACAAAATCGCCCCCCAATTCTTACGTCCGCGGATGGTTGCTACCAGGCTTTTCATCCCCTGATCTATTTCTGCGGCAACTTCCGCGCCGTAAACCGCTTCTAAGCCTTGGCGTGTGGTAAACACCACATAGATCGGAAAGCGCCCATCAGTCCGAGCCAGATATGGTTTTTTAAGCTTGGCCGCCAACCGTTCCAGTTCAGTCTGTACGGAGCGAAGTGTTTCTGGGAGGGGTGGATTGACTCTACTCGGTCGTGTCACCTGATGATGAGCTTCTTCCGCTATCGGTGAAGCAGTCTCTGCCAGAAATGGTTCGGTAGGGGCTTCATATATGCTGACAGGTGGTTCAGTAACTTCCGCTGTTGGTGATGTAGTTTGATCGATTGGTACTTCAGCCTCACCAACAGCTTGGGGAATATTACCTGGTTCACCTGGGGGGAGCTGATTCCATCCCAGAGCAGCCGATACTGCTGCAGGAATAGGGATATCCTGAGGGGAGGTGGAACCATGAGCGTCAACTTCCAGGTGGTCAGGCCAAAGTGTGCGATAAGGGTGATCCGGTCCCCAAAGGCGATGGGGTACCTGACCAGCTACATCCTGTGCTACTGCTTGGTGAAGGAGAGCCACAGCCCGATCGGATTCCCCCCCATCCATCAAGGTATCGGACAGGATCAAGATGAAGGGCAGACAGTTTGGCCAACGGTCGTAATAGGCCTGGGCG
>CAZPWU010000354.1:0-3421 GCA_964590325.1 uncultured Anaerolineaceae bacterium
TCACCTCCCTTAAGGGCCGATCGACCGGCCAGTTCCCACAGGTCTGTGCGCCAGGGGTAATACTCGGCGGCTTGGGCGAGGCTGGCTGAGGCGCTCAAAGAGGCACCTTTGCTAAGATAGCGATAGGCCTTCTCAAGCTCACGCTCTGCGGCGTGGGGGCGCGGCGAAATCCCCAGGAGGGAGATCAATATCAAGATAAGCAGAGCCTTGCCCGGAAGGCCATTTTCCGAGGATCGATCCACGAAAAACCCATTACAATTGAACTGGCAGCATTCTTTGATTGGTGAGCCTACCACAGGCCGGAAACCGTCAAGCCTGGTAGATGTATTATATAGCCTTAGAATGAGTTGCACAATCAAAGCCAACTACAGAGATGTTCGACATCTCTGCCACTTTTCCCGGAGGATAGCTATCATTCATTCAGGCAGAGCGTCCAGCACCTTCTGCATGGCTTGCTTATACTCTCGGAAGGCAGCTCGCCCCTGGTCGGAGAGACGGATCATGGTGTGATGAAGTGAACGAACGCAAACCCTCAGAGTAGAGAATACTGGAAGAGGGGATGTCCGTGATATGAGAGAGGGGATATAATTCGGGCGTGAAAAACACAATCGTTGACGATCATAAGCCGGATGCCATCCGGGAAAAGGGGAAAGCTGCCATCAGCTCGGTGCTGGCGGCAATTCTTCTCACGACCATGAAGATTGTCGTGGGCCTGCTCACTGGCAGCCTGGGTATTTTATCTGAGGCGGCCCACTCCGGTCTGGACCTGGTGGCTGCGGCGGTGACGTTTTTCGCGGTACGGCTCTCGAGCCGGCCTCCTGATCGCCGCCACACCTACGGCTACGGCAAAGTCGAGAACCTTTCGGCACTGTTTGAGACATTTTTGCTGCTCCTCACCTGTGTCTGGATCATTTATGAAGCCATCCAGCGTCTGTTTTTTAAAAGCGTGCAGGTTGAGGCCAACATCTGGGCGTTTATCATCATGGGCACCTCCATCGTGATCGATTTTTCGCGTTCGCGTATCCTGTCAAAAGCGGCTAAAAAATACTCCAGCCAGGCCCTGGAGGCCGACGCCCTGCATTTCTCCACCGACATCTGGTCATCTTCGGTCGTTATCGCAGGCCTTGCGCTGGTGAGCCTGTCGAATTGGCTAAAACTGGAATGGCTGGCAAAAGCGGATGCCGTGGCCGCCATGGGTGTGGCGGGGATTGTCATCTATGTCAGCCTGCAGTTGGGCCGGAGGACCATCACTGATTTGGTCGACGCCATCCCGCCTGGGATACGCGACGAGGTCATCAGCGCTGTCCAGAAGCTGCCGGGGGTGGAGGCGGTGCAACAGGTGCGTATCCGGCGCGCTGGCCCAGATTTTTTTGCCGATGTCTCATTACTGGTCAGCCGTGATACCCCCTTCGAGGTGGCTCATGAGATTGCTTCCCAGGCCGAAGACGCCGTGCACCAGGTATTATCAGGGAGCAATGACGTGGTGGTGAATGTTTCCCCGGTTGCCTCCGACGGCGAGGAAATGATCACCAACGTCCGCCTGTTGGCTTCCCGGCATGGGTTGGGTGCCCATGGCATCCGTGTTTATGATGTGCTAGGGACCCAGTCATTGGAATTGCACCTGGAGGTCGAAGAAGGGTTGAAGGTCGAGGAGGCCCACCAGCAGGCTTCAGAGTTTGAAAGTGAGCTCCACCGGGATCTGCCCGATATTGAGCGGATCGTTACCCACATCGAGCCCGCCGGTGATAAAACAGCCACACGCCAAGCGAGGCCGGTGGACGAAACCAGGCTCATGCAGGTGCTTGAGTCTTTACCTGAGGAGGTCGGTATTCCATGCCAGCCACACGATCTGGTGGTGAATAGGGTTGCTGGCGAACTTTCCGTTTCATTCCATTGTATTGTCGACGGTGAGCTGCCTATTACGGAAGCCCACAGCCTGACCGAGAAGGTCGAATCGGTCCTGCGTGCCCAGGTACCTAACCTGGGCCGGGTGGTGATCCACGTGGAACCAGCCTCGCCCACGGCGAATAAAACCTCTGTATTAAAATCCAATCCCTAAACCATCTCTCATACCAGAAAGGAGGTCGCTTTGAAAATCGTCGTCTGTGTCAAACAAGTGCCCGACAGTGCCGCCAAAGTGGTGGTGGAGAACGGGCGAGTGACCGGGGGGGATGCGCCACTGGTAGTCAACCCCTGGGATGAATATGCCATTGAGGCCGCCTTGACCCAAAAAGAAGCCCTCGGTGGTGATGTAGCGGTCATCAGCATGGGAGGCGAAAGTGCCAGGGAGGCCCTCAAGCAGGCCCTGGCGATGGGCTGCAGCGAGGCTATCTTGATCTCCGACCCGGCCCTGGCACAAGCTGACAGCCAGGCTACAGCCAGAGTATTGGCAGCAGCCGTCCGTAAAATCAGTGATGTGGACCTGATATTCTTTGGCAGGCAGGCCATCGATGGGGACGCCGGCGTTACCCCGGCGCAGACGGCGCGCCTGCTGGGTTGGCCGGTACTTTCCCTCGTCTCGGTCATACGCTCCCTGGATCCGGGCGCCCGTACCGTGCGGGTAGAGCGGTCCATCGAGGAAGGGCGGCAGGTGGTGGAGGCCCGGCTGCCGGCTGTAATCAGCGTGGTCAAAGATATCGGTGATCCGCGCTATCCCTCATTCATGGGCATTCGCAAGGCTTCCAAGGCCGTGATCCCTACCTGGACGTTGACCGACCTGGGCCTGGGGGCTCTGGATCCGGTGATAAGCTGGCCTGAGTTGATGAATCCACCCCAGCGCGAAGTCAAAACCGAGATGATCACCGGTGACAGCCCTCAGGAAATTGCCGAAAAGCTGGCTGACAAAATCCTGGGAGAGAAGGTGCTATGATGAGCAACAAGATCTGGGTTTACATCGATCAATTTAAAGGGCGAGCTCTACCGACCTCCTGGGAAGCCATCGGCGTTGGACGCACCCTGGCTGGACAGTTCGGGGGAGGCGTCACTGCGCTGGTCTTTGGTCACCAGGTCGAGGCGGTAGCTCAAGAGGCCTTTCACTACGGTGCTGATGAGGTGTATCTGGCCGATGATGCCACATTGTCGGAGTATCGCCCTGAGCCTTATACCACCTTGATCGCCAAACTAGCCGGCGAATCTACCCCGGAGGTGATCTTGTTCCCGACCACTACCCGTGGGAGAGAGCTGGCTGCCATGAGCGCCATTGATCTTAAGACCGGAGTGCTACCCGACGTGACTGCCCTGAATGTACAGGATGGGATCATCGTCGCGACGCGCCCGGTCTACGCGGGTAAGTTGCTTTCGAAGGTCCAGTGTAAAACGCGGCCGCAGATCATCAGCCTGCGCGGGCGGGCTTTCCCGAAACCGGCCCTCGACCCATCCCGCACCGGCACCATCAACCGTGTCGGGGCGGTGCTTGCCGAGA
>CAZPWU010000355.1:0-3406 GCA_964590325.1 uncultured Anaerolineaceae bacterium
CCTTCCTATGATGATGACGATCAGCGCCACCGATAACAGCACCCCTCCCAAAGCCCAATCGCGCGGCTGCATTTTAAACGGTTTCATCATGACAACCGTGCCGCGGAACCCACGGGATTGCATGGCCAGGTAGACCTGACTGCTCATGTTGAGCGATTTGCTGAGCAAGCTGGCCGTCGTAGCAGCGATCGCCCGCCTCTCTTCAGCCCCGCTCATGCGCCCTACGACCCGGCTCTGACGAGACAGGAACATGTCATTGGCAATATGCAGCAGTAAATAAATATACCGATAGGTCATCCCCAGGATCAGGATAAAAACGTCCGGAATGCGCATGACACTGAGGGCGCTGAGTACCCCATTCCAGGGTGTGGTCAAGATCAAAAGCAATGCCAGTGAAACGGATGTGCTGACCCGTAACAAGAGGAACAGGACAGTTATCAGGCCGGTCCTGGTGATTGTCAATCCAAGCGGAATTCGGATCAAAGGGGGGCCGGGAGTGATGAACAGTGCTGGCAGAACGACCAGGCCCGTGAAAAATGGCAGGACCAACCAAACCCGCTTGATGAAAAAATCAGCCGGGATTGACGATAATACCGCCAGCAATATAGCCAGGAGATACACGACAGCGATGATGGTCAGGCTATGCGATAAGCTAACGCCAATTAACAATGCCAGGATCGCGATCAGCTTCATACGCGCATCCAGCGATTGAAGCAGGCCAGGCCGGCTACTGATTTCTTCGGCAAAGATAGACCGCTCCAGAGTTTCGCTGATCCCTCGCAAGGTGCGCTTGAAGACATTCCGCCTTATTTTGGGTGACCTGGATCCTGTATTTTGCATTGGCTAATGTCACAGTGTGTCTTGGAACCGATTAATGTTGAGTTCGAGAATGAGATCGAGAGGTGAGTAATGCGGTAAACAACCAGGCTATCACCGCCACCACCAGGATCCCAACAACTGCCGACAAAACATAACCTAAGTTGACGTTCCCCAGGGCTGGCAGGTCATATTCCGCCAAAGGAGCCCCCCATATTCCTGACAGGCGTGCCATGCCTCCCGGTATGAACTTAAACCCAATTCGGGTGAGCTCCTCCGATCCCCATTCTCCCCAAGCGGTCCCAGGGGCCAGCAACCCCAAAGGCGAAGCGACAACCAGGACGGCCAGGGCGACCCACAACCAACCCAATTTCCGAAAACCACCTGCCTCACCTGCAACAGCGGGTATTTCTGCTGTTTCAAGAATTGCCGGGTTGGTGCGCTGCAGGATTGCCAGCACCAGGGCAGTCAGAACCCCCTCGACTACCGAAGCCACCAGTGCATGTGGAATGACCATTGCCGGGATCGCCACGGATAGAGGATAAGGAGCATAAAGGGGAGTCCCATCCGCGGCTTTAAATAATAACGGCTGTATCCCAAATTCAACCGCGGTCAAGAATGCCGCTACCGTCACGCCAAGCCAGCCACCCAGAGCTGCACACTCCAGCCGCCTGGGAGAACCGATAGAGCTGCCTCTAGCGAATAGCCGGTAAACAGCGTAGCTGATATATGGGATGGCTACTGCCATATTGAAGCAATTGGCACCGATTGCCAGGATCCCACCATCACCGAAGAAAAAGGCCTGGATGACCAAGGCGATCGACACGGCGATCGTTGCGACCTCTGGACCCAAGATGATAGCAGCCAGTGCGGCTCCTACCGCATGCCCGGTCGTCCCTCCTGGCAGCGGGATGTTGAACATCATAATCACGAATGAAAATGCTGCCAGTAAGGCGATCAACGGGACACTGCGGGCACTCATAGTCTGGCGGATCCTGCGCATGCCGATCACCCAGAATGGCAACACCAGCAGGAACATAATCGCCGATGTGATAGGGCTCAGGTACCCATCTGGGATATGCATCGCGGTCGTACCCAACCAGACGATTAACACCGCGTAATAGAGTGCCAGACTTTTTGGGAAATTGCCTATCAAATGGGCGGGTAACATTTCTACCTCCCCTTTATCATGTGGTCAGGTAAACTGTTCAGCCTTAACCGGAGAAAACCTTGGCGGCTTCTTATTATAACCTATTTGTTGTTACTGCAAAAGATTGCAGTAATTAGCAGTTATGAATATCGAAGGAGAATACCCGTGACAGCCGAACGGACGCGGGCATGGATCCAGGTGGCGCGTGCCATGTCACCTATTTCCAAATCGAGAGGGCAAGAAATTGGCGCCGCAATCCCTTTGGAGCCAGGTATTATAATTACATCCAGTGTTATCGATGATTTATAAATTCAAGGTCTGTGGGATTTAGCGTGGAAAGGGTCGTATGATGAGTGAAAAAGACTTGAAACTTGTAGATGCCATCCGGATTGCCATGGATGCTGAAGAAAAAGCAGCTGCGTATTACGCTGACTCAGCTCAGAAGACGAGCAATCCAAATGGCCGTGCGCTTTTCGAGCAACTGGCTGAATTCGAACGATATCATTTACAAAAATTGACTAACCTGGAAAAATCCTTGCGGGAGAAAGGTGCTTTTATCGGGTACGAGGGGAGGGAACTGACAATACAAGCACCAAGTAAAATAACAAAAACCCGAGAGCAGAACAAGTTGAGCATGATGGAAATCATCGCCCTGGCCCTGGATTTAGAACGCGAAGCGGGGAAGAGATACAAAGCCTTGGCCAAGCAGACTGCCGATCCAGATGGGAAAGCCATGTTTGAAAGGTTAGCCAGAGAAGAGCAAATTCACTATGCCGTCCTCTATAGCGCATCCGAGAACCTGAATCAGCACGGCGTGTGGAATTGGTCAAAGTAGTTTAGACGAAGCTTGTAGTTCCCCTAGCTGCGTTGTATGGAATAAGAGAGGGCTTTTCGGATTTTTCTGTGGTAAGGGCCCGGATGAGGTCTCTATCAAAGCTTGAGCGCGCCAGCTGTAATGCCGCGGATAAATGTGCGCATCGTTGCTATGAAAAGCATAAACATCGGGATCGAGGCGAGGACGTAGGCCGCCATCTCGATGCCAGGCCGCGGGAACGCCGTATCCCGCAGGAAAGTCAGCCCGATAGTCACTGTGCGCATCTTCACATCAGATAAGATCAGTAGCGGCCAGAGGTAATCATTCCACGTATTTAGGATAGTGAGGATAGCGATCACGCTCAGAATGGGACCTGAGAGTGGAAGAGTGATGTTCCAGTACAGGCGGAGATGGCCGGCGCCGTCCAGCCGTGCCGATTCGAACAGCTCCTCCGGTAGAGAGGCGAAATAGGTCCGCAAGACGAAAATGGCGAAGACCTGCCCACCGGCCCAGTAGGGAAGCAAGAGCCCTAGATAATTGTTCTTGAGTTTCAAGTCGCTGGCAACCAGCACGAACAAGCGTGATTGTGCCACATAGGGTGGTTGCCATGCGAACCGGCGGTAACC
>CAZPWU010000356.1:0-3406 GCA_964590325.1 uncultured Anaerolineaceae bacterium
AACTCCCTTCTTATCGTGGGGACCGGCGCGATGGCCTGCTTGTTCGGAGGACGCCTGTCGGCTGCAGGGATTCCGATAACGCTGCTAGGAACCTGGGTGGAGGGGCTGGACGTTTTAAGCCGCTCTGGGGTGTGCCTCCAGGAAGAAGACGGCCGCGAGCAGATTTACCCGGTGCGGGTCACCTCAGACCCGGCTGCCTGCAAGGGTACAGATTATTCACTGGTGCTGGTGAAGTCCTGGCAGACGGAGCGCGCTGCTCGGCAACTGGCAGAATGTCTGGCTCCAGATGGCCTGGCGGTTACTCTGCAAAATGGCGTTGGAAACCGGGAAATGCTGGCAAAATACCTCGGCGCTAAGCGGGTGATGTTAGGTGTGACCACTACCGGAGTGACGCTGCTCGGCCCCGGGCATGTGCGCGCCAGCGGAGAGGGAGTAATCACCCTGGGCCTTCATGCTCGCTCAAAACCCCTGGCGGAGCTGTTGAGGAGGGCCGGTTTTGTGATGGAATCTGCCTCCGATCCAAATATCCTGCTGTGGGGTAAGCTGGTCATCAACGCCGCCATTAACCCACTCACGGCCTTGCTGCGGGTGACCAATGGGGAGCTGCTTTCCCGACCTACAGCGCGTGCTCTGCTGGTCGCCGTGGCCCGCGAAACAGCCGCGGTGGCTGTTGCCAAAGGTGTCCACCTACCTTACCCGGACCCGGTGATCGCGGCTGAGAACATCGCCCGCCGCACAGCCAGCAACCGTTCGTCGATGCTCCAGGACGTATCGCGTGGAGCTCCGACGGAAATCGATGCCATCTGCGGTGCCATCGTCCAGGCTGGCGAGCAGACCGGTGTACCTACCCCCATTAATCGGACCATGTGGCAGCTCGTAAAAGCATTAGAAAATAAGGGGATAGGGGAATAAGCGGTCAGGAAATCAGGTAATCGGGTAACAGGGAATCAGGTAATCAGAGATCGCAAATAGACCATGAGGACAGTTACGACACTTACCGAATTACGGGCGGTACGTGCCGCGCTCCTTGAGCCGGTAGGCTTCGTGCCGACCATGGGCTACCTGCATGAGGGACATATTTCCCTAGTACGGCAGGCACGCACCGAATGCGCCAGCGTCGTCATCAGCATCTTTGTCAACCCGACGCAGTTCGGTCCACAGGAGGACCTGTCGGCTTATCCACGCGATCTGGCGCACGACCTAGCTTTGCTGGCCCCTGAGGGCGTTGACCTGGTGTGGATACCCACACCAGAGATCATGTACCCGGCTGGCTTCCAGACCTGGGTTAGGGTCGAAGAGGTCACCAAGCTCCTGGAAGGTGCCACGCGACCGGACCATTTCCGCGGTGTAGCGACAGTGGTCGTCAAACTGTTCAACGGCGTCCAGCCGCATAAGGCTTATTTCGGTCAGAAAGATGCCCAACAGGCGGTCGTCATCCGTCGGATGATACAGGACCTGAACTTCCCGATTGAAATAGTGGTGTGTCCCATTGTGCGCGAGTCTGATGGCCTGGCGATGTCCAGCCGCAACGTATACCTAAACCCACAGGAACGCCGCGCTGCAACTGTGCTATCCCGGGCTTTGACGGCTGCGCGAAAGGCTTTTGAAGCAGGTGAACGCGATGCCAGTCACCTGCGCCAGGCAGTGGTCGATACACTTATTGACGAACCGCTGGCTCATCCACAGTATGTCAGCTGTGCCGACCCAGACACTTTGCAGGAATTAGAAACTGTGGACGAGCGCGCTCTGCTCTCGCTTGCCGTCTATGTTGGCAAGACGAGGTTGATTGATAACTTGATTTTAGGTGTTTAGGTAACGGGTAATCAGGGAATGGGTGAATATGTTACTAACCATCGACATCGGCAACACCAACATAACACTTGGTCTATACCAGGGTAAGACTCTCGGTCCGCGCTGGCGGCTGGCAACCGTCCATGATCGTATGCCGGATGAGTACGGCCTGCAGTTTATCGGCTTGCTTGCGCATGCCGGTCACGACCCGGCTGAGCTAACCGGCATTTGCCTGGCGTCGGTTGTCCCACCGCTAACCGGTAGGATCATCGAGGCCTGCCGCCACTATATACACCAGGATGCTCTCGTCGTGGATGCAGGGGTTAAGACAGGTGTGCGCATCCGTTACGAGGACCCGCGCGCCGTAGGAGCCGACCGGATCGTTGACGCGGCCGCAGTCCAACAGCTTTATGGCGGTCCGGCTTGTGTTGTGGATTTCGGCACCGGCACTACATTCGACGCCATCTCTGGCGAGGGAGATTACCTGGGCGGTGCCATTGCCCCGGGCATCGGCATTGCCGCCGAGGCGCTCTTCATGCACACAGCCAAGCTGCCCCGTGTTGACTTGCTCCGCCCACCCTCCGTCATTGGTCGCAATACCGTGCACGCCATGCAATCGGGCCTGCTCTTCGGCTATGTATGCCTGGTCGAGGGCATGGTGGCTCGCTTCCGCGGTGAGCTTGGTCCCGATATGAAGGTGATTGCCACCGGAGGGTTGGCCGAAATTGTCGCCCGCGAGACGGATGTCTTCCAGATCATCGCCCCCTGGCTGACCTTAGACGGGCTCCGTATCGTCTGGGAATTAAACCATTAAGATGAAGACTGAAGTTTTGTTTGCCGATCATCCTATTGCCCTGACCCATGCTGCGGACGTATTACAGCACGGAGGATTGGTTGCATTCCCTACCGATACGGTCTATGGGTTGGCCGTGCTCCCTTATGAAGCGGATATCGTTGAGCGGTTATATATCGTCAAAGGGCGCAGCAATGACCGGGCGATTGCTATCTTGCTCGGTGAGGCGGCTCAATGGAAGCTGGTTGCCAGCGAGATGGGAGAAATAGCCGAGCGCCTGGCAAAACGTTTCTGGCCTGGGCCGTTAACTCTTGTCGTGCCCCGGCTGACCTCGCTGCCAGAGGTCCTCTCGCCGCAGCCGACGATCGGGGTGCGCATGCCGGATCATCCGGTTGCGTTAGCTTTGCTGCGTATGGTTGGACCGCTAGCAGTGACCTCGGCTAACCAGTCGGGCCAACATAACGCGGCCTCCGCTTCGGAGGTGCTGGAACAGTTGGGGGGGCGCATCCACCTGGTTCTGGACGGCGGACGTGCCCCAGGGGGCGTGCCCTCCACCGTGGTGGACTGCACTGGGGAAGAACTGGTCGTCCTCCGCCAGGGGCCGATCACATTGGAAGAGTTATCAAATGCCTTATGATGATGAAGTCCGAGCAAAAGACTATACCTCAATGAAATAACCTGATTTTCTAATCAAACTTTTAACGTCGCTTCAGGTTTTTTTCACCACTGTGTATATAATAATAGTTGCATTCTCCTCTCTCTCAAATCCGCCCTCTGAGGTACCAGGCCCACCCCAAAGGGCGGTATGATTTTACAGGGGGT
>CAZPWU010000357.1:0-3403 GCA_964590325.1 uncultured Anaerolineaceae bacterium
TGGTGAGCACGGCAAGCTGTTTCTGGATCTCGACCGAAAGTGGGCGGAAGACCCTGCCGAAGCGGATAGACTGAAACGCCAGGAGCGGCATAAAGGCAATCGCCAGCAGACCCAACTGGGGCTGCATCCAGATCATTACGGCTGCCGTGATCAGCATCAGAAACATACCTTCTGCAACTCGGAAAGTCGCCCGCCCGGTGAGGAAACGGACGCGCTCGACATCCTGGATGGCGCGCGATAGCAGGTCGCCCGCCTCGGCCTGGTCATGGAAAGAGAACGAGAGCAGCGTGATTTTACGCTGGAGCTCGTTGCGCATGTCATAAGCTACATTTTGGGAAGCTACCTCAGTCCACAACCCCTCGAAATAGGTGAACACACCTTTGATGACCACCAATCCCAGCAAAACCGCCACAGCTAATGTCAGTAGAGAGGAATTGCCAACCCGGATGCCACTATCGATCATCCATCGGATGAGCTGTGGATTGATGATATTGATGGTATCGATCAACAGCATCATCAGGTATGCGCCAGCGGTAAGCTTCCAGTGCGGTCGCAGGTAACCGAAGCAGCGTACCAATATTTGTGTCAGTGATTGCTTCAGTGGGTGTATAACAGGAGGTAGCTTCATAATTTTTTAAAATATATCAGCAAGTGTAGCAGAGTCTATTTTAACGATATATCCATCATTAATAAGCCACCTCAGCCATCTGATGTCCATTGGTCTCAAGGACTGTAAACTCTAATCGCTCGTTCTTATATGAAAATCGAGGTGGATTTGGCGAAATCGTAATTCATTTGTATTGGTTACTTTATCAATCTCTCGGCCACTGGACGACATCATACCGGTTTCTGACAAAGAAGTCATTCCCAACAACAAGTATAACCCGAACCGACCGCCTGACCCTCCTCTCCTATCAGACCTATGATATATTATGCTTGATTCTCGTTAAATAAAAAACCACCCAATTGACCCATACATGCTGATCTGATTTCCTATGCCTCTTAGACCCATCGCCGAATTGTTCCATTCTGCACGTACTGGAGGTTATGCGTTAGGCTATTTCGAAAGCTGGAATCTTGAATCGCTCCAGGGCGTCATTGACGCTGCTGAGCAGACTCGTTCTCCGGTCATCATTGGCTTTAACGGCGAGTTCCTCACCCACCCGGGAAGATTAGCCAAAGAAAGGATCGAGTGGTATGGGGCTTTAGGCCAGGCAGCAGCGGAGACCGCCTCTGTGCCGTGCGGTGTTATTTTCAACGAATGTGCCAGAGACGATTACACCAGGCAGGCCGTCACATCTGGCTTCAACCTGGTCATGCTGGCGGATCCCTCATCGTCTTACATTGACTATACGCAGCGGGTCGTGAGCCTGGTAAAGTATGCGCACGAATATGGTGTGGCCGTAGAGGCAGAGATCGGCGAACTGCCCTCAGGCTCGTCTGGCGAGGTGGTCACTGAGCATGGCTCACTAACCGACCCGGAATTGGCAGCCCAATTTGTCGCCACAACCGGTGTTGACCTGCTGTCCCTCAGCGTCGGGAATGTCCATGTCATGGTCAGCGGTGAACAGCAACTTGACCTGGCTCTCCTGGCAGAAATCCGCAGGCGGATTGATATACCCTTAGGGCTGCATGGAGGGACGGGCATCCCCTCTGATTCCTTACGTGAAGCTATTCGATTAGGTGTGACCAAAGTTGCCTATGGTACGTACCTCAAGCAACATTACCTGGCAGCGTTGAATAAGGCTTTGAGTGTTTATGAAGTCAATCCTCATAAACTACTCGGTATGGGGGGAGCAGAAGACGTGTTGGTCATCAGCCGGCTTGCCGTTCGGGATGCTGTGCTGGAGCGGATAGAACTATTAGGTTGTTGTGGGAGGGCATAAGATGGCACAAGTCGGTTGTGCTGGAATTCTGGTTTCAGATACATTCTGTGGCCCCATGCGGGAACTACCCCGCGAGGGACAACTTCTAGCGGTCGATGCGATGCCCACAAAGGTTGGTGGCTGCGCAGCGAATGTCGCCATTGACTTGGCCAAGCAGGGAATTACAGTTGACATCATCGGTTGCCTGGGAACCGACTCCTCGGCTAAAGTATTGTTATCCAGCCTGGAGGGTAATGGCGTTGGCTGTAACCGGATTGCTTATTCGAGCGAACTGCCGACCAGTAAAACCGTCATCCTGCTGGTTGCCGGTCAGGACCGCCGTTACATCCACTCTTTTGGTGCCAATGCCGCCTTCACCGTGAACCATATCGACCGCGAGTGGGTGCAGAGTTTACGAGTGTTCTACCTGGGTGGGTTGTTCTTGATGCCGGCGTTCAGCCCGGACGAGTTACTGGATCTATTAGCATTTTGCCGTCAGCATGGTGTGGTCACAGTCGTGGATGTGGTGATACCGCAGAACACATCGATCCCCAAGGACCTCAGACCTTTGCTCAGCGCCATGGATTTCTTCCTACCGAATGACGATGAAGCGAAGGCTATGACCGGTCTTTCAGACCCTGTGGGGCAACTTCATACATTCCTTGAGTGGGGAGCACATACTGTCATCATTACAAAGGGCAAGCGGGGTGTCGTGGCCGGTAGGGGCCAGGAATTCTGGCATGCAGGCATCTACGAGATGAGCGAGGCGGTAGACCCCTCCGGCTGCGGAGATGCCTTTGCGGCTGGTGTGGTGACAGGCATTGTGCGTGGTTGGGACATATCCGCAACCATCCGTTATGCCAGCGCTTTGGGTGCCTCAGCCATTCGCGCTCTCGGAACCACCGACGGCGTATTCACCGCAGCGCGGGCGGAAGAATTCATCGCTGCAAACCGTCTGGATGTTAAAAGCGGTAAGTTGTGAGGCTTTTCGAGTTTGGGGAGTTGAGTATATGAAGCATGTATATGATTTGAGTGAACTACAATGGATCGTCGAGGGGTATACGCCCTACGTCTGGTTATTCGAGAGACTCTACGGTGGGATGGGGACAACAAAATGCATTGACGTTCCACCTGTGCCAGCGCGGGTCCCTGGCTCTGTGCAGGGGGCACTGCGAGAGGCGGGAATCCTACCCGATTGGACTATAGGTGTAAATTCGCGTGACTGCGAATGGGTTGAGCATCGCCACTGGATGTACCAAACGCATATTCCCAACGCGTGGCTGGACAAGCGCGCCACATTCCGTCTTGAGTGCATGGGGTTGGACTACTCAGGATGGATCTATGTGAACGGTCGGGAGGCGGCGACCTTCACGGGTACTCATATACCCCATATCTTTGATATCACGCCTTATCTGAATCAAGCTGACAACGTGCTGGAGATCATTTTTGACCAACCACCGCGCTGGTTGGGGCAATTCGGCTATACCTCACAGATGAAGGAATGGAAGACTCGCTTTAATTACACATGGGATTGGACG
>CAZPWU010000358.1:0-3394 GCA_964590325.1 uncultured Anaerolineaceae bacterium
TCCTGCCCGTGGCGGAACATTGACCAGATGAGATACACTCGCCAGACCAGTAAACCCAACCCCACCAGAGTTATAGCGACTGCCAGATACAGCAAATACGGCGCTATCCAGGGAGACACCAACGGCTCACGCCCCCACCAATCCGGCACCCAGGCGATGTACACCACCCAGACTGCGATAGGCCAGATGACACTCAGAAAGGCGGTGTAATCGGTCCATATGATCCGGCCCAGGGAAGGTCTGAATGAATTCTGATCCATTACAGGACTTCGATCCCCATCCCTTCCACTACATCGCCGATCACCCACAACGCCTGGCCCATCTCAGCGGCGCGCTTAAGCAGCGCATCCAGCTTCGACGGCGGCACAGCCAGCAGCAGCCCACCGCTGGTCTGGGGGTCAAACAGCAGCATCTGGGAGGCTTCGTCTATCCCAGGGGCAAAGCGCACGTGTGGGCCGAAGTACAGACGGTTATCCGAAGCACCGCCGGGGAAAGTCCATGCCTCTGCGTAACGCCGCGCTCCATGGGTGAAGGGGATCTTATCGTAGGCAAAACGCAGGCGGACCCCGGAGGCCTGCGCCACCTCCAGCCCGTGCCCCAGCAGACTGAATCCGGTGACGTCAGTGCCCCCATGCAGGCCAAATTCTAATGCCAGGGCCGCGGCGACCCTGTTCAACTGTTTCATCCAACCCACGACCTCGGCAACATCCCCCGGGTCAGCCTTTTCCTGCTTGAGGGCGGTGGTGGTCACACCAAAGCCGAGCGGCTTACTCAATACCAGCGTATCTCCTGCCTGCGCCCCGCCCTTGGTCAACAGCCGGGCTAGCTCGACGAAACCCAGCACCACCAGCCCATATTTCGGTTCCTTATCCTGAATAGTGTGACCACCGGCGATCACTACCCCAGCCAGGCGCGCCGTCTCCGCTCCGCCGCGCATAATCTCACTCGCCAATTCGGCAGGCAGGTCCGGCGGCAGGGCGGCGATATTGAGGGCTAAAAAGGGCTGCCCGCCCATGGCATACACGTCCGACAGGGCGTTGGCAGCGGCAATCGCCCCGTAGTCGTAGGCATCATCCACCACGGGGGTAAAGAAATCGGTCGTCGCCACCAGGGCGCGCTGGTCGTCCAGCCGCCAAACGGCCGCGTCGTCCGGATCACCCAGGCCGACGAGTAAATCGGGATAATCGGCGGGGTTAAAAAGGCTTTGAACAGGGCGCAGTACCTGCGCCAGCGTCTCCGCATTGAGCTTAGACGCTCAACCGGCACAACTGGAGAGGCTGGTCAGGCGGATCTGCCGCCCTATCGGAGAAGGTAAAATCTTCGTCAGGTGTCTCCTACGGTGTGGTTGTAGGTGTGGGCAGCGGGGTCGGCTCAGGAGTCGGCAGCACAGTCAAACCCGTAGGAGTCGAGGGCCCTATGGCCTGGAGCGGCAGCAGGTACGGGGTATTGTTCGGCACCAGCATGACCTCGATGTTCGGGGACAGCTTGGTGATGTACTGGTAAGTCAGAAGGTCAGGGTTGTTTTGCAGGGCAGCTTCAATCATGCGCAGCGCCTCGGCTTCGGCTTTTGCCTGCAGCAGACGCGCATCCGCATCGCCTTTGGCCCGGATCACGACCGCGTCCGCCTGGCCCTGGGCCGACTGCCGCGCCTGCTCGGCCTCCTGTTTCCTCTGCTCAACCACAAACTTGGCCTGCTGCGCCTGTTGATCGGCAATCTGTTTCTGCTCGACCGAGGCTGCATACTCGGGCGAGAAAGTGATATTGCGCAGCACGAAATCCACCAAAATCAACCCGTTATCCTCCAGCTTGGACGCCATGGCATCCCGAACTTGCTTGACCATCTCAAAGCGCTTGGTGCTGACCACCTCTTCCACCCTGAACTGCGAGACAGCATCCCGTACGATCCCACGTGCCTGCGGGCGCACCAGCTCGTTGGTGTAACGGTCCTGCCAGGCGATGTGGACACTGATCACTTTTTCAGGGTCAACGGCATAGATCACCGAGGCATCGACGAATATCTCCTGCCCATCCAGGGTGCGCGCCGCCACCGAATCGTCCCCCGTCACCTGGCCCTCCGTCGGCGCAATAGACATCGTGTAGGTCTGTGTGGAAATGGGGTAGCGGACCACATGCTCGAAATATGGGATGATCCAGCGCAGGCCCGGCTGTAAAATCTGGTCACGATAACCCTTCGGCGACAGGTACGAGATCACTATCCCGCGCTCCGGGGGATCGATCGTGACGAGACCAGCGCTTAATGAGGTCACCAGAAGGGCCGCAACCGCCACAATGGGAATGATGGTCGTCGCGCCTTTCAAAGGTCGGCCGCGGGTGGCCCGCATAACCGCTAAGACCACTAATCCCACCATCACCAGCCATAACAGGCCCGCAAACCCCTGAAATACTCCGGCAATATCCATATCTCCTCCAATCCATTGATGACAAAAGTCAGTACAACGCCACTGATTATACCCGTTGTTCTATTACAGTGTTGCCTCTTTATACTGGATAATTATTCAGAGATAAAACGGTTGAATTCATCAAATTATCGGTTATACTATCGACAGCTTCGCCTGACAACGCCAATTTCATCGCACGACGCAAAAGCGCGCACAACGCAGAGGAAAGTCAGGAAAAACTCAGCGGGCTGTGCGCCTTTTTTTTATCATCGCAGCGGGAACAGGGTCTGGCACATCATTTCTCTGATCAGGGAACATCGTCCACAAGCAAGTAGGGTGCTTTCAAAACACACCGATGTTGGTCTCGGGAAAATATTGCATCAGCGACGCACCCTACCTACTTCTTCCATCAACGGCAGCCGCGTCATCCATCAGCACAAGGTTGGGGGGGCCAGATATTGGTTGTCGCATTCGCAGGATTATGATACCATGCCCCCATGGGAACTTTTAAGGGCCGGGTGTCGTCAATCCAATTAGACCCGTGTGGGAGGGCTGCGGCATGGATTGCCTGCCCGCCCGGGGGTATCCCTGCGCCAGGACAGTATGTATTAGCCCATGCCCCCGCCGATGCAGACGCACCTCTGGCGGTGCCGCTTTTCGCAGGGGAGGTCGCATCAGAGGGTTTTCTCGCCGTCCCGCCGGTCTCTGCTACATGGATGCCCGGCACACCCCTCCGCCTGCGCGGGCCGCTGGGGCATGGCTTCAGCCTCGACGATACGGCACACCGCCTGGCTTTGGCAGTCCTGGACGATGCCATCGCCCGCCTGATGCCCCTGGCTGCCGCTGCCCTGGCACAGGATATGGCTGTCACGCTGTATGCCGACGGTCCGCTGCCCCTGCTGCCTTCGGCCCTGGAGGTCTACCCCTTGAGCGCCCTGCCCGAAGCCCCAGCCTGGGCAGACCAGCTGGCCCTAGACCTATCCTTACCCAAATTG
>CAZPWU010000359.1:0-3388 GCA_964590325.1 uncultured Anaerolineaceae bacterium
GAGACAAAATGCAGGTTGCGTATAGTCATAATATACTCAGTTAGAGATTATAAACGAAATTAATAATGCAAAAGAGAGAATGAAAGAGAGCTTTTTCATTTAGCTGCTTCAGCTTCGCTTGATGATGAGGAAGGCTGATGTACAAAACGGGCAAATAATATGGCAGAGATAAGCCGACCGGCACCTGAACAGGCGAAGATAATGATATATCCCCATCTGGTGACCAGATAACTCCCAAATATTGCTCCAACAGCCAGGGCGATGGTGACAATCACCTGGTATAAGGCTGAATAGCGTGCACGCTGTTCTTCCGGTGTAATTGATAGGAAAAAATTAAAGGAAGCCAGCGAATAGCCGGCCCATAAGATTCCACTCATTATATTAATCGGAAACACTTGCCAAGGCTCTTTTACAAACATCCAGGCCCAAGGGACGATAGGAATAAGTAGTCCTGTGACAAGCTGAACCTTACGCGGGCCAAAACGGTCTGCTAGTGCGCCTAATATCCGCTGTGCTGGTAAACCAGACAGGCTGGATGTAATGCTGAGAAAGCCGATCATAGTGGCCGTTGCTTGTAAATTTTGGACAAGATAGACATTAAAAAAAGGGCCGGCTATATTCAACGAAAAATTCCATAACGCCGCCGTTATGCAGAGTGCGAGGAAATTTGTATCAGTTGTCAGATTTTTTAGTAGACTAGAAAACGTAAACTGGACTGTTGGTTTTGGTAAAACCATCGTGGGAGGCTCATGGATACGAGAAAACGAGAATGTTGACGCCATTCCGATGGTGAACGCCAATCCAAATGCTATTTGATACCCAATGGGTTGACCGAGACTGGTGATGATCATCCCGATAATTGGTGTGATTACTATCCCACCCATGCCCATGATGATGTTACGAGAGGCAAAATATCGTCCTCGCCAGGATAAAGGAACGATGTCTGCAGAGAGTGAGGTCCATGCCGGAAGTGCGAAACTACTGAATGCATCACGGGAGACACTGAGAAAAATAGCAATATATACTGCGACAGGTCCTGTTAATAACATTGGCAAGAACACAAGGAATAGGATTGCCAATCGTGCTATTCCACCGCCCGCGATAACTGTTATCCACTTACGATGACCAAACCGCTCTACGAGTCTGGCTCCGGGCAACAAGACCAATGTTATGCTGAGGCTTGATAAGGCGCTCATTAAACCGATTTGGGTGCGCGTCGCTCCCAATGCCAGGATGAATAAGACGAGATAGGTGACGACGATATTATCGCTGGGGGAGGAGAATAAACCATCCATCCAGAACCAGTGTAGATTATGTTTTGTTTTAGGGGAAAGCGAAACTGCCCAACTTCCGCCAGTCGTCAGTTGGTCGATATACCTTCCCAGACGTACCCAGATGGCACGTGGAGAACGATATCGATAGGCCATAAAACGGTGTGGCTGTCGATCAGATATTTAAAATAACAGGATACAGGTTTAAACCTGCTCGAAATGTGTTGTGTTGACGACGAAAACTGTCGCTCGATGCTGACCGGCTTCAGGTTGGCTGCAATTTTCATGGATCAAGTCAATCACCGTTTGGACCTGGTCTTCTTCGACACCGATCAATAATGTAACATTCCCCCGCCGGAGGAACCCCCCCGTGCTGGCCATTCTTGTCACCCGATAGTCATGGGTCACCAGCTGATTGATCACTGAACGATCATCAATGTCTCGGATAATTGAAATTATCAGTTTCATGTGACCTCACTTTTAATTTAACATTGGTAGAACAGGTCGACATCGAGGGCGTAAACCGTAGCCCCCCCGACCTGAGCTTCGATCATCAGCGGTTGTCCCTGCATTTGGGAGAGATCCCCTCGGGCTGGTATATATTGTCGATGGGTTGCACAGTATTTACGGATAATATCTAAAAGGGTTATCAATCGATCCTGGTTTAAGCCAATTAATAAACAGACAGTAGATTCCTGAAGGAATCCCCCACTGCTGTCAATAAGGGTAAAATAGTACCCATTTTGTGTTAGCTGATGCATTAATTGGCTAGACTGGATACTGGCAACTATAATGACGATGAGTTTATTAATAATATTTTGAGGGGTCACATTCTTAATCTCCTGAATTTCACAGGTATATTATATGACATGACCTACTTCTGATGGTATTGTAACCTTTCTAATCAGAGACGTGCAACCCATTTGCTGAAATAACCTTAGAATACCAACGCCCACTATCTTTTATGATGCGTTTTAGGGTTTCAAAGTCAACATACACCAGTCCGAAACGCATTTGGTATCCGTAATTCCATTCAAAATTATCCATAAGCGACCAGACCAGATAACCACGTACCGGTATACCTTCTGTTATTGCACGATGAATTTGCTTGATGTGGTCTCGTAAATACCAAATGCGTCGATAATCGCGTATCCTTCCGTCAAAATCAATCCCATCGGGTACACAAATCCCATTTTCGGTCACTATGATGTTGGCAATGTCATAATCTCGCTTGAGGCGAGAGAGGAGTTCGTAAATCCCAGATGGATATATTTCCCACATCTGAGAATATTCACTTTCTTGCGGTTGTATGGTCGTAGCCTGTATAAATTGAAAATCGGGATCGTATTTTACAACTGAACGCGAATAATAATTGACTCCCAGGAAATCCAATGGCTCTGCAATCACGCCCATATCACCATCTTCTATTTCCTCAGATAACACTTCGCCGATCAGATCTAATAGATCGACCGGGTATATGCCACTAAAGATGGGTTCTAGATACAAGCGGTTGTTGATAGCGTCATAACGTTGGGCTGCAAAACGGTCAGCTTCTGTGTCTGATGCAGGATGCATAACACTCAAGTTCAGAGCAATACCGATTTTTACCGGTTTGAGGCATCCTACGCGCAATTCCCTAGTCGCCAGACCGTGAGAAAGCAGCAAATGATGGGTTGCGTAAACTGCAGCTATCGGGTCTTGTAATCCGGGAGCTGATTCACCGAAAAAATAACCTGCTAAAGCCATGACCATTGGTTCATTATGGGTAATCCAATAGGTCACTCGATCCCCTAACCGTTTCGCGACCACACTTGCATAATTTGCAAAATGATAAGCTGTCTCTCGATTTACCCAACCACCGTTATCTTGTAAAGCCTGTGGTAGATCCCAATGATAAAGTGTGACGATAGGTTGGATATCAACTGCCAGCAAGGCGTCTACAAGTCGCTCATAAAAATCCAGTCCTTTTTTATTGACTGGTCCTATTCCATCGGGGAAAATCCGCGGCCATGAAATCGAAAAACGATAGGCTTTAATACTGATTTGGGACATTATATGGATATCTTCCTGCCAACGATGATAATGGTCTGCAGCGACATCACCATTTGCCCCTTTAA
>CAZPWU010000360.1:0-3378 GCA_964590325.1 uncultured Anaerolineaceae bacterium
TCAGGAGCGAAAATAACAGGGATCACCAGCACCAGGGCTGGCAGCGTGGTCCTGACGAGCCATGAGAAAGCTGGTAGTACTTCCAGGCTGGTCAGCATGCCGACCAGCACCATCAGCAGCAGGATGCCGCGCAGCAGCACCATGGCCTGGGTATCGCGCAGCAAGAGCAGAATGCTGAAGAAGATGAAGGTGACCAATGCCAGGTCGATCACGCTCAGCCAATCCAAGCGCTCGAAGACAAAGATGAGGTTATCAATCAGATTTGTAACGAAACCTTCCACAGCCTTCTAATCCATTAAGCGAGCGGTTTTAAGAGCGGTCGGAAGAGCGTTGTTAGTCATTTATTTTCCTGGCTCCCCCTGCTTCGATATCTTCGGATGCACCAGGTGCTGTCATTATACCGGCCGCAGGACCCGGTCCTTGCGCAGCTGCTTGAAGAGCATCACGGTCCCGTGTGAGGCATTCTCCTGGGCTGCCTCTTGCCAGGCGCGCACTCCCAGGCTCTGCACCGTGCGTGGCTCATAGCCGAGGCCGTGCCACACATCCGCGTGACGAGCCAGAGAGGGGGGCAAAAACAATAAAGAGGCCTCACATTGCAAATCTCGTGAAGTTCGTTCCACCTCTTCCATAATGTGTTTCATCGCCATCTGCAGAGAAAGGTGCGGGTCCAGATAAACATCATCGGTCCGTGCGACCAGGTTTTCGACCTGCCAGCCAACCAACCCGACGGGTTTATTATCGACCTTCAAGAAGAGGAACGCTTTTTCGCCGAAAGCAGCCATAATATCATCGTGGTTCAGGCGGCGCTGGCCTCCGCTGATCGTATTAATAAACGTCGCAATGTCCGAAGCGTGGCGTGGGCGAGCTCGCTCCACCGTCATTTCACCTTTGGCAACAACTGCCGGTTTTGCGAGGGCTGGTTCAACTGCAGCAAATTTTTCTTGCCAGATGGCGGCAACCTGTTTCCAGGTTTCTTCAAATGAACCGTCATTGCGAATGAGCACATCCGCGGCGGCGATTTTTTCTTCCTGGGAGGGCTGGGCTTTAATCCGCTGGTGAGCGGTCTCCTCATCCATCCCCCGCTTCTGCATCAACCGGGTAAGCTGGACGTCTGGAGGGGCATAGGTGACCCAGATGGCGTCGCAGTTGTGGCGGATTGGGGATTCCAGGAGCTTGATGGCCTCGATAACGATGACGGATTGCTTCGAACGGCGCACCATCAAGGACACGGCCTCTCTCACCAGGGGATGGACGATGGCCTCGAGCTGTGCCAGGGCATCCGCATCGCTGAAGACAATGCGCGCCAGCTTGGAGCGGTCGACCTGTCTATCCGTCCCCAGGATCCACTTGCCGAACGTCTCTACGACCGGCTTGTATCCAGGAGCATCCTTGGCGATGGCGCGATGCCCGAGTGCATCGGCGTCGATCCCGTAGGCTCCCAGGTGCTCGAGCATTTTGCGGACCACGCTCTTGCCTGAGGCAATATTCCCTGTCAGCCCGATGATATATTTGCCCGGCCAGGCACTCATTCCACCTCCAGCCTATTTTTCATAAGACCCAGCTTTCATACACCTACCATTTTAGCCGTGGTGACGTAGAATGTCAAAGGACTTTGGCTTAGAGGAAAGATACTTATTTTCTCGTTATTGGTGTTGAAAATAAACAAGGACTGTGCGCTTGGTGCACAGTCCTTGTTTATTTTAACTTCTGCGTCGTGGCTACTTGACGTTCTTTTGTGACAGGCGGGGGTCCAGGGCGTCCCGCAGCCCATCCCCCAGCAGGTTGAAGGACAAGACGGTGACCATAATGGCCAGCCCCGGGAAGAAAACCAGGAAAGGCGCGTTGAAGACGCTGTTGCGCTCTTCGCCCAGCATCAGACCCCACTCGGGTTTAGGGACTTCGGCTCCCAGACCGAGGAAGCTCAGCGCGGCTGCGGATAAGATCGCCGAAGCAATCCCCAGGGTCCCCTGGACAATCAAGGGAGTGAGCGCATTCGGCAAAATACGTGTGAAGATCAAGCGCAAATTGGATGCGCCCAGGGCGCGCGAGGCTGCTACAAAATCCAGGTCTTTCACCGAGAGGACACTGGCGCGCACCACGCGGGCATAGACCGGGATGGAGACGATGGCAATAGCCAGCAAGGCGTTAATCAGACCCGGACCCAATACCGAGACAATCGCGATGGCTAATAACAAGCTCGGGAAAGCCATCAGTACATCCATCGAGCGCATGATCACGTTATCCACCCAACCACCAAAAAAACCGGCTATGGCGCCCAGCAAACCACCCACCAGGATGGCGACTGAGATGGTGGAAATCCCAATCTGCAAAGACAGGCGAGAACCATACACGACGCGTGAAAAAAGGTCGCGGCTATTACCGTCCACGCCCATAAGATGTTGAGGTTGGTTTGCAGGACATCCAAGCAGGTGAATGCATGGCGGAGAGCGCCGTTTATCCGACATATTGGGTTTAATAGGATCGAAGGGAGCGATCTCTGGGGCAAAGATCGCCGCAATCACTAAGATACCTAACAAGAAAAGTCCCGCCTGTGCCGAGCGATGGCGCAAGAAGCGGCGCAGCGATTGGACTGCCGGTGACTGCCTATCCAAGGTGGTGCTTTTGGTGTTCAATACAGGGATAGCTTCTTCACTCATAGGTTAGTTCAATCGGATTCTAGGGTCAAGATAGGCGTAAGACACATCGACGATCAGGTTTGAAAAGACGAAGATCAATGCAACCACAACGGTAAAACCCTGGATAACCGGGTAATCCCGGGAAAGGATAGCATTGACCAGCGCGGTGCCCATGCCGGGCAGAGCAAACACGGTCTCAGTCAGTACAGCCCCGGATAGCAGTACACCGGTTTCTAGACCGATAATGGTCACAATCGGGACGAGGGCGTTGCGCAGGCCGTGGCGGGTGACAACCAACCGCTCAACGAGACCCTTGGCGCGGGCCGTGCGGACGTAGTCCTGCCCGAGCACATCCAGCAGGCTGGAGCGAGTCATGCGGGCGATGATCGCCAGTGGGATTGTCCCTACCGCCACGCAGGGCAAGATCAGGTGCCAGAGCGCATCCTTCAAGACCAGGAAGTTTCCGGTCAGGATAGCGTTCAGGATGGCAGCATTGGAGATCAGATTGACCACGAACTTAGGAACCCCGCTCAGGTTCCCCAGGTGCCAGACCGTCGCCAGGGGTACCAGAGAAATGCCGGCTGACAGCTGGCTTGAAGGGGGGATATACAGCGGTGTGTCTTTTAACAGCAAGGCGAAAACGTAAGCCAGCATCAAACCCAGCCAGAAAACCGGCATCGAAACACCGATATTGGCCAGCATCATTGTGCCAACGTCCACTGGGGAGTTGCGGCGTAGTGCA
>CAZPWU010000361.1:0-3377 GCA_964590325.1 uncultured Anaerolineaceae bacterium
CCATATTGAATTTTCAGCCCATGATCGCGTCGCCGCCGCGAAATTCTATGCAGACGTGTTCAATTGGGAAGTTACGCAAATTCCAGAGATGAATTACGCTACTTTTGAAGCAGAAGGCGGTCCCGGTGGCGGCTTTGCTACTGTGGACAACCAGTTAAAAAAAGCCGGTGATGTGCTGGTCTATATAGATACTGATGATATTGACGCCACCCTTGCTCGGATTGTAAAGTCGGGTGGTAAGATCGTTCTTCCTAAAACTGAAATATCTTCCGTGGGTTGGTTCGCCTTCTTCAATGATCCTACCGGGAATCGCGTCGCATTATATACAGGGATTAACCAACAGGCTTAATCCTTGGGAAACTTTTTTTCCAACGGATGACCTCCGAGGCTACATCATAAAAATCGAAAAAAGTAACCTCGGAGGTTACTTTTTAAGATGATATTTTATGAGAATATCTAATCTGAACTGGTTTTAACTTTTATCTAAATACCGACGCTTCCATTCATATAGTTTATTAAGCGCTTCGATTGGGGATAAGGTATTGACATCCAGGGTCTGTAATTCATCTAATAAGGGATTTGTTTCGGGGAACAAAGCCAGTTGACGAGGCGAGTCAGGATTTAGCTTGACAGCTTTCCCTGAAGAGGCCTCGAGCTGGTGAAGGATTTCGCTGGCTCTCTGCACCACTGGCCGGGGTAATCCGGCTAATTGTCCCACATGAATACCATACGATCGGTCTGTCCCACCTTGCACGATCTTGTGCAAGAACACTACCCGTCCCTCGGCTTCACTGACCGCCACATTGTAATTTCGGACCCCCGGCAACAGATCCGCTAACTGGGTGAGTTCATGGTAATGGGTGGCAAAAAGGGTCTTAGACCGCAAGCGAGGATGGTTATGGATATATTCAACTACTGCCCAAGCAATAGAAACCCCATCATAGGTGCTTGTCCCACGCCCGATCTCGTCCAGGATCAGCAAGCTGCGTGAGGTGGCATGGTGTAATATATTCGCGGTCTCAACCATCTCGACCATAAAAGTAGATTGTCCAGCAGTAATCTCATCCTGAGCACCGATGCGGGTAAATATGCGATCTATAATCCCGATCCGTGCAGATGTTGCAGGGACGAAACTACCTATTTGTGTCATTAATGCAATTAAAGCTACCTGGCGGAGGAAGGTTGATTTTCCACTCATATTTGGACCGGTAAGGAGACGTATTCTTTCGCCTTCTTCGAAAATCGTATCATTAGGTACGAAACGCTCTCCTGTGAGTGTCTGTTCGACTACGGGATGACGGCCTTCGTGTATTTCAAGAACATCCTCGATCACAATTTCCGGCTTAATATAACTACCACGGGCTGCCGCTTCAGCTAAGGAGGTCAACACATCAAGTTGAGCAAGGACATGCGCGGTCCCTAATAGCTCCCTGGCTGAACTCGCTAAGCGTGAACAAATTTCTTTAAAAAGGCGTTCCTCGATTTCCCGGATACGTTCCTCTGCATTTAGAACCAATGCTTCATATTCTTTCATCTCTGGGGTAATATAGCGTTCGGCATTGATCAGGGTTTGCTTGCGGATATAATCCGCTGGCACCAGATCGACGTTGGTGTGGGTGATCTCTATATAATAACCAAACACTTTGTTATAACCAACCTTAAGAGATTTTATCCCCGTACGCTCGCGTTCCACTGACTCCAGGTTAGCGATCCACTCACGGGCGTGCCGGGAACGCTCTACGACCCCATCCAGTTCTGCCGAATAACCCGGTCGTATGACTCCGATATTTTGTAGGGTGGCTGGAGGGTCATCAGCCAGAGCGGCTGATAATATATTCAATTCCTCTGTACACAGATGGAAATCCTGCATGATCAGGGCTGGGATATTGTCTTGTACCGGTAGCAACCGATGAAGGTTAGGTAGACGCTGGAGAGTATCTCGAAGTGCAACCATATCACGCGGTAATGCTGTACCACCGATAATTCGGTTGGTTAACCGTTCCAGATCAGCCAGGGGCTTTAAAGCAGCGCACAGTTCTGCTCGTAACAACCCATTAACAAAGAAAAGCGACACACCATCTTGCCTCTGGTGGATTTGATCCACATCCAATAAAGGCTTATTGACCCATTGGCGAATGAGCCGCTTACCCATTGGGGCAACTGTAAAATCTAAAACACCCAAGAGAGAACCTTTCACCGATCCGCCTCGCAATGTCTCAGTCAGCTCAAGATTACGGCGAGTAGCAGCATCGAGGGTCATGAATTCAGATAGAGAATAGGTACTCAGGCTGGTTAACAGCTTCAGGGAAGCTGGTTGGGTCTCTGATAAATATTGTAAAATTCCACCCGCAGCACGGGTAGCCTGTTGTGAACCACGTAAACCGAATCCGTCGAGAGAGGCAGCTTCAAAGTGTCGCAACAGAGCATCCTGGCAGCGTCCCGGCTCAAAACGCCAGGATGGCCATGCTGTAGGATGCCCAGGAAAACCATCTGAAAGCGGATAGGTATCAGGATGTAATATCTCAGCCGGTCGCAGGCGGGTTAGTTCAGCTTTCAATATAATCTGGGGATCGTCACCACTCAATTCTGTGGCAGCGAACTCGCCAGTGGTTATATCCACATATGCCACTCCAAGGCGATCATCTCCTGGCACAACGCAAGCTAAATAATTATTCGCATCCCCGGGTAATAGGCCGGGTTCAACCACCGTACCAGGTGTGACGATCCGTACAACTTTACGGGAAAAAAGGCCTTTGATCGGTTCTTCCCCCACCTGTTCACATATCGCTACGTGGTATCCCTTGTCGATCAGACGGGCCAGATAATTTTCAACCGCATGATGAGGAATACCCGCCATCGGAACACGCACCCCTTTAGCAACGTTACGCGAGGTTAATACAATATCCAATTCGCGCGAAGCAATTTCAGCATCCTGGTCAAAAGTCTCATAAAAATCCCCGAGGCGGAAGAATAAGATCGTATTCGGATACTGACGCTTGATCTCCAGGTATTGTTTACGGATGGGAGAGATATCCTCGCGAGTGGTCATGTAACCTCAATGGCAACAATCCTGATATTCCGGAATATAATAAACATTCCTTACCATTCTAAAGTGAGCATTGAAATTAGGCAAGGAAAAATGCACCTTAAAATATTTGCTATTTAGGTTAGTTGTAATATAATACAGTCACTATATTCCCGTAAAACGCAGAAAGGAGAAAATTTTATGGCTAGCGTTGTATACGATCATGTTACAAAGCGCTTTGCTGATGTCATTGCAGTAAATAACCTTGACATCAAAATTGAGGACAAGGAATTTCTAGTCCTCGTCGGCCCATCCGGCTGTGGCAAAACAACTGCACTTCGTTGCCTGGCCG
>CAZPWU010000362.1:0-3376 GCA_964590325.1 uncultured Anaerolineaceae bacterium
ACTGGCTGGTGGGACCTGCGCTATAACTACGCGGATAGGAACGGCGGTGGGGTGGCGGCAGTCGGCTCTACCGATGTGGACTTTTCCGTGACCGGAGGCATCAGCCTGCTGGCTGTCAACAGCACCGGCGGGAACGGCGGTGGGTTGTATATCACCAATGGTGACGCGGTGACGTTGTACGCGACCAGTGGCTACCAGCTCAACCTCAATTCCAATTCAGCAGGGGGTAACGGCGGTGCGATCTATGCCAACGGCGGGGCATTCTTCGATGTTTACGGTAAAGTTCAGGCGACATCGAATACGGCCGGCGGTAACGGAGGTTTACTCTACCTGACAGGCGGCTCGCAAGCCTGGTTTGATGACTATTTCAACGACATCCCCCAAATCTGGGTCAACCAGGCGGGCGGCAACGGTGGGGCTATCTACGCCGCCGGCAGCCCACAGGTGAGGTGTGACGGCGCCGAGTTCGGTGGTGGTACCAACGGTAACACGGCTGACACTGGCAACGGAGGCGCGGTCTACCTGAGCGGCAGCACCTTCTCTGCTTACAACTGCAATTTTCGCAACAACCAGGCTGCGCTGAACGGCGGCGCTGTGGCTGCATATACCTCGACGGTCACGATTTCCGCTTCCTATCCGGCTGGGGTAACCCATGGTGCTGCACCCGATCGTCTCAACCCGGACGCGCCTCAGGCGACGGCTTGCGATCCGCTCTCACGCCAGTGCAGCAGCTTCTCCAACAATCTGGCTGACCGGGACGCAAACAATTCCGGCAACGGCGGAGCCATCTACGTCAATGGCAGCACATTGACCGTGGATGATACCACTATGCACCGCAACCAGGCGATGCGGGGTGGCGCGATCTACCAGGACGGTGGCAGCGCTGTCGCCACGGTCCAGAATACGTTAATATACAGCAACACCTCGACGGCGACGTTCGGCGCGGGGATACGGGTTGAAGCCGGTGATTTCACCGTCAGGCACGTCACGCTGGCCAATAACCTCAACGGCGCAGGTTACTCCCATTCTGGCGCGCAAAGCCATATCTACAACAGCATCGCCTATGGGAATACAAACGGTGGTTTCTGGATGGCGCCTTTTGCGGATACGGTGTGCAATATCGACCAGAGTGACTATGCCGGGCCAAACGTTGACCCCATGTTTGTTGCCCCCGGAGGGGGTGAGGACTACCACCTGCAGGGAGGCTCACCAGCCATCGACGCCTGTGCTTCAGGTTTGCCACGCGACCTGGATAACGTGATCCGTCCACTGGGCAGCCGCTACGACATGGGTCCGTACGAGTATGTCTCCTACGCGGTGACCTTTACACCGGACTACACCACCAGCGAAGCCCCATTAGGCAAAACTTATGTCTATACCCACACGCTGACCAACAGCGGAAACATCACGGACACCTATACACTGGCACTCACCAGCAGCGCCGGCTGGGGGAGCTTGCTCGACCCTGGCCCGTATAGTTTGGCTCCGAGCGCTTCAACAACCGTTCGGGTGAGTGTGACCGTGCCGCCCGGGAGCTACGGCGCCACCGATACGACCGTGGTTACGGCGACCTCGCAGAGCAATAGCGCCGTCCAGGCTCATGTCACCGACACGACCACAGCCACAGCGATCCGCAAGATCTATCTGCCGATCCTGGTAAAGTTGCACTAACTCATCTATCGAGAATTAGGCAATTTAACGAGAAAAAATCCGAAAATAGTGGTGTTGGGGGGCGTATGCCTCCCCAATACCACTATTTTCGGTAATTCCTATACGGATTGCGCAAGTCCTCATGTCATTTTACCCACTTGTATATCTGCCAGTCCCAGATCGACTTCGCCAGGGTATAGTGGGTATCGACAAAATCCCTGAGCTCCAGCACTCCCGCGCGCACCTCGGGTGGGCAGTCCTGACATACGGATCCTATATCTCCCCCAAAGAAAGGTATTCCTACGGACGATCCTGGCTGAGCCAGAATGAGGGCCGGGGGACCAGCCTGCAGATCAGCCATGAACTGATCAAACCTGGCCCCTGTGCCAGCCGAGGCGATCAAGAGGGGAAGCGGAAATGCGTAGCGTGAGGGGGAGCGCCGCCCGGTCACGAAGTTGATGCGGGGATGCAGGCCCCAGACCAGCACCGACTGCGCCGGACTGCTGTTATCCGCCACATACTGCTCGAGCTCGTTCAGTGTGTAGCTCAAGGATAGGGGCTGCTTTAAAAAACTGTATAGCTGCGCTTTATCCGGGGCTTCAGCTACGGCAACCTTCAGAAACCACCCCAGGCTCAGCACTGCCAGGAGAGAGAGCGCCAGGCTGGACCAGATGTTTCTCTCCCGCCCGGTTCGCAGCGAGCGCATGATTTCTGAAACCAGGTATGCCCAGGCACCGGTCATCGCCGGCAGCGGGGTCAGGAAATAATGCCCGAAATTCTTGCCGGAGACCGAGACGAGGGCCCACTCCACAGGCAGAGCTGCGAAGATACCGGCGAAAACCCACAGGCGTGTATTGCCATCCATCTTCCCAAGGACCTGCTCAGCTTTCGGCGGATGGATCAGCTTTGGCCAGTTCAAGATCAGAAATACGACCAGTGAGGCCATACTGACTGTAAAGACTGTAGCCATGGGCTGGACCACGGCGAACGTCGAGAGGGTGGTATAGATACTTTTTAGTGAAAATCCCTGCTTTGCGTAAACGAGGTTATAAGAAATGACGGCCTGCCACATCGCCAGCAGAGCCCCTTTGGAAGCAAAATACAGGGCAACGGCTGCCAGAGGCGCGGCTGCGCCCAGGGAGAAATTCGCCAGGTGTAACATGGCCCCTCGGATCGTATTCGTGCGTAAGTCCAGGTAAAGGATAACGATCAGTGCTGCCAGTCCCATGGCGATGTAGGTGGGTTTAAAGAGAAATGCAGCCGCGGTCATCATCCCCAGAAAGAAGACCCAGCGACTCTTCCCGGCAGATAAATATTTCCCCAGCGCCGCGATCGCCAGGACCTGGGGGAGCAGGGCGTAGACCTCGGTAAAATTACCCCGCTGGTAATAGTCGGGGTACAGTGCGGTCAGCAGGAATACCAAAGCGGCTGCCAGTGCCGGGATCATCCCGGTCAGCGTATCAAGGATAAGGAAGAGGACGATGGTCGTTGCCGCGATCCAGGCAAGGCCCAGCCACCAGATCGACCAGGGGGTTTCACCGGCGATCAGGATGGCCAGTGCATCCACATAATAGACACCCGGGGGTTTCTCATCCCACAGGTCCTTATAAAGGACGCGGCCGGCGAGGATCTGCTGCCCGTAATATGCGAACAAGCCACTGTCGGCACCCATCTCCTCGAATCGGGGAGTGTGAGGGAGCTGTAAAATGAGGGTCACCAGGAGGAT
>CAZPWU010000363.1:0-3366 GCA_964590325.1 uncultured Anaerolineaceae bacterium
GCGTGCCTCATAGCATAAATGACAGGCATCGGCATAGCTTGCGGCATGCATCAGCCCATAGCGGCGGATCAGCTCTGCAGGTCCACCCGCGAGCAGTGGACCGATGACCGGGTGAGTATCTGGGTCATAGGTGGTGCAGATAGTGCTGAGCGGTTTCCGGAATAGGTTGCCCACAGAGATACCCTGGCAGATGTGCAAATTCCCATATGCATCCAGGTGCACCCGTCCTGGCTCACGCAGGGCCTCGTGAGGGCATTCCGTAAAACTTTCCCAGGGTTGCCGGATCGCTAAGTTCGCCAGCTTTGCCGTGGCCCGTCCGCGGTACATGACCGCCGAATCGCCTCCCGGGAGCTGACCCATTGCCGATAAGGCATTGGTTGCTTCAGGCTGGGCGATGCTGAGCACCCCAACCGGGATGCCCAGCTTCTCGGCCGCCGCGCGGGCGCTTTGGGCCTGCTGGCTGAGCTTCTCGCTGTAATGATACAGGTCGCTGCTGACCGAAAGGTCCTGGATCAGACCAGCGAAGGGCTTCAGCCATTCGATGGCATCTTCCAGGTCGGTTGCCCAATAGGAGTTGGTCACGATCCCGACTTGAAAGCCCATGTGTGCTGCCAGGCGGACGCCTTCAAGCAGGACGGCATAATAGATAAAAGGTTCGCCGCCTTCGAAGTAGATGGATGTGATAGCACCTTGCTCTTTCGCTTGATGCAGGATCTCCCGGATATTGGCCAGGGTCAGCGTGCCGCTTTGCCATGGACTTCCCCACACGAAACAGTGGTCGCACTCGAGGGTGCACTGATAGGTCAGCAATAAATGTAAGCCGGTAAGATTCATAAAGCCTCCAATAAGTAGGTCAAGTATCAGGTGTCATGTGTCAAGCGCTGCATTTCAGATGATATTTTACATGGTACTTGATACTGGTCCATTTGATACACGATAACGCCACGGGATGCTCTTCCATGGTTCGGGCACATTATTTAAACCCACACGCGGGCCAATCGTCACGCTTGATTCGGAAATAGGAATGCCTCGCTCCACGAAAAGCATGGACTCAGGGGCGCAGAGGTCTGCTCCGTTAAATTCCCGGTCAATCCCCAGCGCCTGGCAGATTTTCCCCGGGCCGTCCGTCCAGAGTTGTCGAGGCTGGCCCTTCCGGCGGGAAGCGATGATCTCCAAACCCTCGGTGGGCCACAGGCCGCGAATGAGCACTGCGGCTGGGAAGCCCTCTGCCTCGGTGACGAAGTTCAACATCCAGTGCATGCCATAGGTGAAGTAGACGTAAGCATGCCCAGGCGGGCCATACAAGACCTGGGTGCGGGGTGTCAGGCCAGCCCTGGCATGGCAGCCCAGGTCTTCCTCGCCGCGGTAGGCCTCGGCTTCTATGATGTAACCGGCGATACGCTGGCCGTGTTCTAAGCGCACTAACAGTGTTCCAAGCAGGTTGCGCGCTACTTGCAGCGTGGGGCGGGTGAAGAAATCGCGTGGCAGGCGGGTACCCTCGGGCATGAAGCATATTATACTGGCTCCATGCCCCCTGAATATGACACTTATCTGTCCCCCTTCACCTGGCGCTACGGCAGTCCCGAGATGCGCCAACTCTGGAGCGAGGTCCATAAACGCCACCTGTGGCGCTACCTGTGGGTGGTATTGGACGAGGTGCAGACCGAGTATGGTCTTGTTCAGCCTGGTTTACTAGCGCCCCTTGCAAGAGCCCGAAAGGTTCGCGCACCATGCCACAGATCCTGGCATAATAACCGAGCAACTCCTGCTTAACGGCGTTAATATCCGGCAGCTCAGCCCCGAAAGCCTCGAAAAGAGCATTCTTTACTGAGAGCTGAGTGATCAGCTTCTCGGTAAGAACGGCTTCATCAGCCAGGTCAAAGAGACGGATGCCATTGTAGCTGCCTTGTCAGCAAAGACCGGCCCCATACCGCGCTTTGTGCTGCCCGTGAGAGCCTCACCTTTGGCGTTTTCATAAATGGACTCAATCAGAGGGTGGTAAGGCATCACGACATGACAGCGTGGAGATATCCACAGCCGGTCGGTAAGCTCGATGCCGCGGCTTTGGATCAGGTTGATCTCGTCGACCAGTATTGCCAGGTTGACCGCCACCCCCGGACCGATGATACAGGTCGTTTTAGGGTCCGAAAAGCCGTTGGGTGTCAGCCGCAGCTTAAAAGTGCCATACTGGTTGACGACGGTATGCCCAGCGTTGTCCCGCCGTTAAATCTTGCCACGATGTCAGCGTCCACGGATAATAAGTCCACAAGCTTGCCTTTCGCCTCATCCCCTCCACTGTGCACCCAACACGACAGTTACACTCATAGATACCTTCCCCTCTTAAAAAGTCTCTTTATCCGTGTGATCCGTGTTCATCCGAATACGACCCTTTCCACGGTAAATCCCAGAGACCCGGTAATTTCATGCCCGCAGGGGTTTGGTGGGGGGTTCCTTTTTTCTAAAGCGAGGGTCCCGATCCAGGATCAGTCGCAGCCCCTCCGCCAGGCCTAGGCGCGGCTGGTAGCCCAGTTTTTCGCGCGCCAGGGTCAAATCGGCGCACATGCGCGAGACACCGGGCTCGGTCCGCGGGTTCTCCATGACCTCGGGTTTGCCCCCGGTTATTTCCAACACGATGCGGACCAACTCACGCACGCTGGTCTCTGTGCCGCTGCCGATGTTGATGACCAGATTATCGATGCCTGGTGCGGTGGAGGCTGCCACCATGGCTTCCACAACATCGTCGACGTAGACATAATCGCGGGTTTGTGTGCCCCGCCCATGGACGACCAGTGTACCGCCGCGGGTAGCCTGGCGTAGAAAATTGGGGATTACCGGCGGGTGGGAAGCTGGCAGGTGCTGCCCGGGTCCATAAGCATTAAATACCCGCAGGCTGACGGTCTCAATCCCCCACAAGTCTCCAATCGTACGCACATAGTATTCCGCGGCCAGCTTGGATACGGCATACGGTGAGCGAGGGTCTGGGGAGGCACTTTCATGCAGAGGCTGCTCTTGCTGGTCGCCGTATACTGCGCCCGAAGAGATGAGTACGACCCGCCTGACGCCCACATCGCGCATGGCTTCCATCAGGCTGACCGCCCCGCCTACGTTGACGGCATTATATTCACGGGGATACATCACCGATTCAGGCACCGATACGCGTGCCGCCAGGTGATAGACACAATCAACATCTTGTAAAAGTGTCCACAACTTGGGTCGGTCGTTCACATCACCGCGCGTAAAGAGCACGTCAGGGGAGAGCACCTGGGGGTCACCGGTAGACAGGTCGTCCAGGCCTCGCACTTGATGACCCTCCCAGGCCAGGCGATTAGCCAGCGCTGAGCCTAAAAACCCCGCTGCACCGGTGAT
>CAZPWU010000364.1:0-3363 GCA_964590325.1 uncultured Anaerolineaceae bacterium
CCGGTGGTATTTACCGATGAGAGCAACTCGGTCTCTACGGCATTCTGGACCAATGTCATGGGAATCGGCTTCGTCGGCTCATGGGCAGCCGGTGAAGGGCTGATCTCCTACCCGGACTTCAAGTTCGACTATGTCGAAATCCCGACTTACTTCGGCGGTGAGCGCCGCTTTGCCGCCGACTCTGGTTGGGGCAAGGTGGTCTCGATCAACACCAAGCACCCCGCCGAAGCCTGGAAGCTGGCCCGCTTCTTGACCGTCGAACAGGACTCGGCGCTGACCTACAACACCACCACCGGTACCATCCCGGCCTTGAAAGCGCTGGTGGCGAACCCCGAGCAGGTGCTGGCGAAGGAACCCTGGATCAAGCCCACCTTCGACCTGCTGCCTCATGGGCAGTTTATCGGCGATGTAACCGACCGTGACAAGCTTTTCTACACCATCGTCTATCCGATGGTCCTGCAAGCCATGCAGGGCGTGGTCTCGGTTGACGATGCGGTCATAAAGATCAACACCGATGCCAATGCGATGGTGGACGAGGCAAAATAGACCGTAATTTTGTAAATAAAGCCCCCACCCCTCCCCCGCAATTGCGGGGGAGGGAAGATATCCTTTCCCCGCCTTTGGGGCTGGGATAAAGGGGTGGGGGGAAAAGCCGACTGATCTTGTGTCCCTTCAGGAGGTGCACATGACAAACATCGCGGTCCCGATCCCCATTCGGACAAAGGGGGATAAGGGTCAAAACCTGCGGCCCTGGCAGCGGCTCTTCGTGGCCGGCTCGCTGACCCCCATCATGGCGCTGCTGATCTTTTTCTCGGTGCTGCCGATGGTCTGGGTGGTAGTGCTGTGCTTCTTTAACTTCTCACCTGCCCGCGCCGGCAGCGGTTTCATGGACCTGGGCGGCGCTAACCCTTTCATCGGCCTGGACAACTTCAAGGCCATGTTTGCCAGCTCCCAGACCTCCCAGATCTTCCGCCTGGCCTTCTGGAATACGATCCTGTTCGCCGTGCTGGTCTTGCCGATCAACCTGGTGATCACCCTGCCTCTGGCTATCCTGGTGGAATCGGCTCATGAGCGACTGAAAGGCTTCTTCCGGGCCATCTACTTCATGCCGGTGATCTCCTCGGCGGTAGCGGTGGCGCTGATGTGGGGCTTCATTTACCATCCCCAGCAGGGGATGCTGAACGCGCTCATCAAAGCCATCGGACTGACGCCCCCGCGTGCCTGGCTGACCGACCCGAGTGCTAACTTCCTCGGAGTAAACCTGGCGATGATCGCAGTCATCATCGCCTATATCTGGCAGGACTTCGGCTACAATCTGGTCATCTTCATCGCCGCTTTACAGGGCATCCCCCAGGAGTTCCGCGACGCGGCGCGTGTCGACGGCGCCAATGCCTGGCAGGAGTTCTGGCGCATCACCCTGCCCCTTCTTAAACCTACCCTGCTGTTTGTGTGCGTGATGACGATGCTGTCCTCACTGCAAGTCTTCGTCCCCTTCCAGGTGATGACCAATGGCGGCCCGGCTTTCCAGACCGAGGTGCTGGTCAAGAATATCTACGATTACGCCTTCCGCTTCAAGCAGATGGGCTGGGCGGCAGCCATTTCGATGGTGCTCTTCATGCTGGTCATGCTCTTCACCTTCATCCAGTTCCGCCTGTTGCGCAGCGACGTGGAGTATTAGCCATGGCCACCCAAGCTAAATCCATCGCTATCACACCCGCACGCCTGGTACACCTGGGGAACCGCTCACTGGTGTATGTGATCCTGCTGGTGGGGGCTACCTTCACCCTGCTGCCGTTTATCTGGATCATCCTCACCTCCTTCAAACCTGCCAGCGAGATCGTGCGCATGCCGCCTACCTTCTTTCCCGATAAATGGACCTTCAAGAGCTACCAGACCATCTTCACCGACCCCAGGGTACCTCTGGCGCGTTTCTATCTCAACAGCACCTTCGTCACCGTCATGCGCGTCTTCATCACCCTGTTCACCAGCTCGTTGGCGGGGTACATCTTCTGCAAATATCGCTTTTGGGGAAAGAATGTTTTGTTCGTCGTGATCCTGGCTCAGCTCATGATCCCCTTCCAGGTGATCATGATCCCCGAGTACCTGATCCTGGTCAAGCTGAAGCTGATCGACAACTTGTGGGGGCTCATCATCCCCGGGATGGTGGATGCCTTCGGTATCTTCTTGATGCGCCAGTTCATCGAGTCCATCCCCAATGAGATGATCGACGCCGGGCGCATCGACGGCGCCTCGGAGTTCGGCATCTACTGGCGGATCGTGCTGCCCCAGCTCGGCTCGGCGCTGGCAGCCCTTGGCATCTTCACCTTCCTGGCCGTCTGGAACGATTACCTCTTCCCGCTCATCGTCATCACCACCAACGAGAAGCGCACCCTGCCGCTGCTGCTGACCTGGTACAGCAGCCAGCACAGCACGCGTTACGACCTGACCATGGCAGCCTCGGTCCTGGTGATGCTGCCCATCCTGCTGGCATACGTCATCTTCCAGCGCTGGATCGTGCGCGGCGTTGCGCTGACAGGGTTTAAATAATGCGCCACCTGGGCACGCTGGCGGTCTTCAGCCTGGCTGCCCTGGTCTATGCCCTCAGCAGTGGCCCTGAGCTGGCTCACCAGTCTTACGCCCCGCACTTCGTATACCTGGCAAATGCCTTCGCCCACGGGAAGCTGGACCTGGGTACCTTCCCGCCCCCTTCTTCCGAAGAGGGCGACTGGACGCTCTTCCATGGACACTGGACTATTGCCTTCCCGCCCCTGCCAGCGCTGTTGATGGTGCCCTTTGTCCTCGTCTACGGCAAGGCGTTCAATGATGTCATCTTCACCCTCTTGTTCGCTGCCGCTAACGTCGCCCTCGTCTTCAACCTGCTGCCGGCGATCAGCCACCGCCTGATACCCTCGTTCAAGCTGGAGGCGAAGGCGCGTTGGGCATTGACGGCTTGCTTCGCCTTCGGCACCGTCCATTGGTGGCTGGCCTCCTTCGGGATGGTGTGGTTCACCGGTCAGATCGTTGGCCTGACCTTCTTGCTTTTGGCGCTGCGTGAGACATTGGTTAATGGACGCCCCCTCCTGGTGGGACTGTGGATGGCGTTGGCTGGTCTGAGCCGCCCGACCATGCTGCTGGCCATCCCCGTCCTGGTCTGGATGCTCTATCCTTACGTACCCCTGCGCAGGCAGTTGGTCGGCTTGTTACCGCTGGCATTGGCGGGAATCGGCATAGGCTGGTACAATTATGCCCGTTTTGGCGATCCCCTCGAATTAGGCTACCGCTACATGCTCATCGAAAAACTTCTGGCAGGGCCATTAGACAAGTACGGCCAGTTCAGCCTGGCTCACCTGGGAGGCAACCTGT
>CAZPWU010000365.1:0-3341 GCA_964590325.1 uncultured Anaerolineaceae bacterium
TTGGCGGATACCTGGTTGTGGATAACCTGGCCATGGGTCGACCATCGATGGGCGGTATCCGTATGGTATTGTATATAACTCCAACGGAGGTTCATAACCTGGCGCGTGGTATGACTTTAAAAAATGCTGCTGCAAACCTACCTTACGGGGGGGGTAAAGCCGGTATCGTGACCGGAGGTGATTTATCTCCCAAAGAACATATTGAAGTGGTACGCGGTTTTGCTCGTCTTCTCTTTCGCTATCGGGATATCTTTTTACCTGGTCCTGATGTTGGCACGAATGATTCAGATATGAAGACCATCGCCATCGAAAACGGTCTGGATAATGCCCTTTCCAAGCCGGCAGAGATGGGTGGTAACCGTATTGACCAGTTAGGTGCAGCAGGCGGTGGTTTGATTATTGCGCTGGAGTCATTACTATACGAAATGCCCCGTTTAAAGGTTTTACCCCAATTTTCCAATCTGCAGGTGCCATCTATGGATGACCTTATGGTGATGATCCAGGGTTTTGGGGCAGTCGGTGCGAATGCAGCACGTTTCCTTAGCCAGCGCCTTCCAGGTGCTCGTGTGGTGGGTGTCAGTGATGCGTACGGGTATTTATATAATCAAAACGGTTTACCTATCGATAAGCTCTTTGCACTCTGGCAGTCTCAGGGGTTAATCACCCAATCCTTTTACGAAGAGAACCTGGCAGCTTCACCAGCCAGCCACAAAACAGGAGTAAAATTTTCCAATTCACCTGATGATATGCTCCGTGAATCCGCGTTTTGTATGATTCCTGCGACCCCACTCGCTAACTACCTGGATACCGATCCGTCAACACACCCCAGTATGACAACAGACCGGATGGGCGAGTGGTCAGTAATAGTCGAAGGAGCTAATACTTATTCCCCAGACTTGGCTATTAAGGCAGCTCGCGCTCGAATGGAACGGACTGTGTATCGCCATAAAGGAATCCTGATTGCTACAGATTACATGGTAAATTCCGGTGGTGTTATCTACGCAGCTCAAGAACAAATTATAAAAACCCCACCTCATCTACGTATCACCGATGAGATGCTCGGAAACCGTGAAGCGGTTGACCATTGGCTGGAAGAGCACTGCGTGGATCTAGAGATGCTTGCAGAAAAACGACGCCTGGCAGCTGAAACTGCTCGAGATGAAGTAATCCGTCGGAATATGCGCGAGCTCATTGATTTGTTGATTACTGACGCGGACATGCTGCCCTGTGAGGGCGCGGAGCAAATAAGCATCCGCAGGATTGCTTCTAGCGAAAGTGATCGTACGGCGGCGGATATTATGGAGAGCATCATTACTATCCCGATCAACAGCTCAATCCGTCAGGCCGCACAGCTGCTGGTGGAAGCGGGTTCTCCGATCATGGCCGTTGTGACCCCTCAAGGGGAGTTGGCAGGCGTAGTGACCGACTGGGATATTACCCGTGCCACTGCTCTTGGTTTAGCAGGTGACATTTCCTTAAATAAGATTATGACTCGTCGTGTGATATCAGCTTCTCTCAATGATAGCATTCTCGAGATGGTTCGTAAGCTCGAATATCACGAAATATCTGCCATGCCGGTCGTCGATCAGGGTAAAGTTCTTGGGATGGTGGGCACCGACCTGTTATCGCGCCGCTCATTGCTTCGGCTATTACAGTCTCAGGCTAAATAATAGTAAGTGCAAAACACTCATTATCAGATTTATTGCGGAATCCCGTTCATTTTAATACTTGACATGCCCTCTTTTTTTTGGTAATATGTAATCATACGACATATCATCCAGCGCCATATCTAAGGGGATGCGATGAACACGGCCAACGATCCACAATCTCAACTACCACTCACTGAGGCAACTTATTTCATCCTGCTCAGCCTGGCTCCCGGCTCCAGGCACGGCTACGCCATCATGAAAGATGTGTACCTGCTCAGCCACGAGCGGGTGGTACTGAGCACCGGAACGCTGTACACCGCCCTCAAACGCCTGCTCGACCAGGGCTGGATCCGCCGCGCCGACGAACCCGATGCCGATACAAACAGGCGCCAGCGCAAAACTTACCACATCACCGACCTGGGTCGCCGTATCTTAGAGGTCGAGGTGAAGCGCCTAGAGGGCCTGGTCGGAGCCGCGCAGCTACGCATTCTCAGGGGCGCGCCCTGAGTCACGATGGATTTAAATGGGGAATAATAATTGAACGCCAGGTGGATCTATTAGGCTAATAGGAAATCCTCAAAGGAAAGAACCCGTGAAACTGCTTTCCCTGGTCTACGCGACTCTTTTACACCTTTACCCGTCCGAGTTTCGCTCCGAGTTTGCTGCAGAGATGCAGGACGTCTTCTCGGAGGCACTGCAGGATGCCGCCAAACGCGGCCGGTTACCCTCTACCCGGCTGTTCCTGCGCGAAATGGGCGATATACCGGCAAGCCTGCTGCGCGAGGGTTGGACCCGTTTCTACGCCTGGATCGCTCTTCCCTGGCAGGATCCGGTTTCCTTAGACATCGATGCCTCCCACCCCGGGTCCTGGCTTAGCGCCGGTTTCGCCGGATTGCCCCATCTGCTGTACGCTCTGGCTTTGTACTTGCCTCTGCTGGTAACCGTTACACTCGCCTTACCGGACTACCGCGGACCGGCCCTTCCGGTGTTCTGGGTCATAGTCGCTGCGGCACTGCTCATCGCTCGCTGGCTCGGTTGGCCGCGTTGGTCGTCGACCTGGATCGGCTACGGCCTGGCTTTCCTGCTGGACCAGATCAGCAGGTCATTTCCCCCAGGCCCGCTGTCCTACCTGGCTGGCATCACCTGGCTCTCCCTGACAGCCATACTGCTCATATGGCTGGCCCGCCGCGATTGGATCAGCGGTCTGATGGCCGTCTTACCCATTTCACCCATGTGGATCTGGCCGTCGCTCGTAAGCAGCGCCCCCGTCTCGCTCGATGCTGCAGCGTTGTACATGAGTATCAGCCTGATGCTCTCGGTGGCAGTGGTTGTCATCGTACGCCTCGGGCGCTGGCAGACTGCCCTGCTCATCATCCTGGCTGTCATCCTGGCTACCAGTATGCCGGCTTCCGGTGGCACCCCCTATTCCGGCAGCCTCGCCCTGGAATACCAGCCTGATCGCGCTCCGTGGAGGGAGGTAAACGGCTGGATGGCAAGTTATACGTTCACGTTGATTTTTACCGCCCCGCTATGGCTGATGGCACTCTGGCGCCATGCCCAACGCAGGCGAGTGTTGGGGGCTTAATGATTTGGACTCTTCCGCGTGAACCCGGGCAACCTCTACCAGGATAGCAACACGGTTAGTTCTTTCAGTCAGCCTCGATAACGGAACCATTGTTTAGTTCAACGACG
>CAZPWU010000366.1:0-3340 GCA_964590325.1 uncultured Anaerolineaceae bacterium
CACTCTTACATCTTATCTTATATTAATTGCTCGTTTGACACTCGGTTAAGATAGCGGTATCATCCGTGCCATGTCTTTTGGTCGCCTCTCCCGCCTGTTGATCGTTTCCATCGTTACGATAACCCTTTTAGGCCGCAGCAGCCTGCCGCCTAGTGATCCAATTGAGCAGGTACGCGCGTTTACCCGCTCCATCGAGTTCGACTACGTCTCTTGGACGCTGGATGCCTTTTGGGTAAAGCTGAACCAGGTTGCATTAGGGATCAGCAATTACATGACCGATGATGCCCGCAGTCAGTTGGTTTTGGATTACCTGGATCTGGTAGCGAGCATTCAAAATGACGAGGCACGTGTGAACGACATTTATGCTGACCCCAACATCTCGGACCCTAAGGCGGCGTCTGCCGCACTCAGGCAGGAACTAGACAGCCTATATAATCTCCGTGCCTATATGCAGCCGCTTGCCGAGTCTGTTTTGCAAACCCAGGTCAGCACCGTGATCGCCGACCTGGGTCTTACCCTGGGCGGACAGCCGATTCCCCCAATCCTTTATCATGTTACCCCACCGCCCTATGGCTTGATCATCTCGCCGCGCAATATCATCCGACAGGATGCCGATATTTCAATCCTACCGAGTCTGACTGTAGATCAGCAGGCTGCCCTGGAGGGAAAGGTGGATCATGCTCTCAATGTTTCTTCCCTCGTCGTAGGAATTGGCGGGGTAGGTCTGTACCCGACTATGGTGATGCAGACCACCGACATTAACTGGCTGACTGAGACCATTGCCCACGAGTGGGTGCATAATTTCCTCACCTTGCGACCTCTCGGCATCAGCTACCTGTCCGGTCCTGAATTACGTACGATAAATGAAACGACAGCCTCTATTGCCGGTAAGGAAATCGGCCGCGCCGTCATCGAGCGATATTACCCCGAATTCTTACCGCCACCACCACCACCCACGCCTCCATCTGAATCTCAGAACCCTCCCGCCACTCCTCCAGCTTTCGATTACCAGGATGAGATGCACCTGACGCGAATCACTGTGGATGACCTGTTAGCTAAGAGTAAAATCGAAGACGCAGAATCTTACATGGAGGCGCGCCGGCGCGTCTTTTGGGAGCATGGCTACCATATCCGCAAAATTAACCAGGCTTTCTTTGCCTTCTACGGGGCTTACGCGGATCAGCCCGGCGGGGCTGCAGGAGAGGACCCGGTTGGCGCGGCAGTGCGCACCTTGCGTGCTAAAAGCGCCTCACTGGCTGATTTCCTCAACCGCATCTCTTGGATCTCATCTTATGACCAGTTAAAACAAGAAGTTCAGTAAAAAAAGTTTTATCTTTAGCGCGGATCGACAGTGAACCTGATGGCTGTGCGGACTTTGTCTTCGATCTGGACATCGACGAATTCGGCAATGAACATGATGTTAAGGCTATCTCGGGTCAGATAGCCTCTAGCAATTATCAGGGCTTTCACGGCCTGGTTGACTGCGCTTGCTCCGATAGCCTGCACTTCGGCGTGCTTGAATTCCCTGAATACCCCGGCGATGGCGCCTGCCACAGCCGAGGTTCGAGAGGTGCCTCGCACCCTGATAATGTCCATGTGGCCTCACTTTGTTGGTGATGAAAGTGCTGGCCGGCTCATTGGCCGCGCAGGGAAACTCACCAATCTCTATAAAGATTGTACAAGATTTTTGATATCAAAGCAAGATATAAATGGTAAAATTCTGATATGTCACGCTGGTTGCTTTTTTTGATTGCGATTGCGATTGGGGCGGCGGCGGGCTTGTATTATGGGTGGGTGCTTAACCCGGTGAAATACGTGGACATGACGCCGGATTCACTGCGTATAGATTATAAAACCGACTATGTCTTAATGGTTGCGGAGGCTTATCACGCCGAGGGTGATCTGGCGGTGGCTGTGCGCCGTTTGGCGGTTCTTGGAGATACCCCACCCGCCGAGATCGTCGCCAACGCCACCCTTTACGCGGCCCAACATGGTTGGCCGGAAACCGACCTGGTGCAAATAAAAACTTTGGGGGATGCCCTGCAGAGCTGGAATCCGGTCCTGGGAGTGCCGACGCCATGAGAAGGGATGAGCGCGGTCCCTGGTACCTGCTAACGGGTGTGGTGTTGGGGTTTGCCATGAGCCTGTTGTATACGTGGCTCTTCTCGCCGGTGAAATATATTGATACCGCTCCCGGTTTACTGCGTGCCGATTTCAAGGATCAATACCGCGCCCTCATCGCCGCAGCCTACGTGGCTGATAAGGACCTGGCCCGTGCTCAGGTGCGTTTAAAACTACTGGGCGACCCCGATGTGGTTCGTGCCTTGACGATCCAGGCCCAAAGCGCATTGGCTCAGGGCAGACCAGATACCGAAGTGCGCGCTTTAGGAGTTTTAGCGCTCGCGTTGAGTCAGGGAGTGACACCTGTCGCTACCACAGCGCAGGCTACCGTAACACTCACCGCCACACCGATGAGCACGATTTCCCCTACACCGGTGGTCGCCTGGAGTGCTACCTCAGCGGTCTTATCCGGAACCGTAACGCATGGCACAACTTCCCCAGCTTCGTCTTTACGGACTCTGCTGCCTACCCCTACACCGCTCCCTACGCGTACGCAGACGCCCACCCCAGGTGCCCCTTTTGTTTTAAAGGACCTTAAACAGGTCTGTGACACGCATCTGGCCCAGCCTTTGATACAGGTAGAGACCAGGGACGCGGCCAACCAGCCGGTGCCGGGTGTAGAAGTGATTGTCAGTTGGGACGGGGGTGAAAATCACTTTTTCACCGGCTTGAAGCCTGAGTTGAGCCTGGGATATGCAGATTTCATCATGACCCCGGGGGTAAAATACGCACTGAGGCTGGCTGAGGGTGGGCAGCCTGTCCCCGATCTGACCTCTACTGAATGTGCCCAGGGGGTGGGGGATCGTTATTGGGGTTCCTTGAAGCTTGTGTTCGAGCAGCCATAAAGGGGTATTCTCGGGAAAATCAGTAGCAGGGGTAGCGCCGTCGCCCCTCTGCTGATTTTCCCGGTATATCATTTTGAGATCAGGGGGAGGTAGTAAAGCCTTTCAACGATGGTCGTGAAACTCCAGGTCTTTCCAACCGTCTCGGTATATCCGTCACTGGCGCTGACAGACCAGATATAGGTGGTGCCAGGCATCAGCGGCCCAGGGTTAAACGAAGCCTCTGTAAGGCCTGTCGCAACAACCGGCGGTGGATCTGTCGTACCAAAAGCTACTTGATAGGTAATCGGGTCGCAGTTGAGGTCGGTGCCGGAGGACCAGGTCAACCGGATATCGGGCGGTTGGTCGATTGTACCATTGGCTGGCGAAGGTGCTGA
>CAZPWU010000367.1:0-3338 GCA_964590325.1 uncultured Anaerolineaceae bacterium
ACTAATGATCGCCGAGTGGGTACTGCTTTCACCATCGGTTATATAAAAGCTCTTGTAGAGCGAGTGAATGCGGAAGTCGGAGAAGACAAACCGTAAAATTCTAAGGGGGTCTATTATCGCCTGGCCAGTTCTTCGTACACTTGCTCGTAATACAATACGTTTTCGACGGGGGTGTTGCTAGGGATATGGTTACCGACAGCCATGAAAAAGCCTGGATAGGGTTTTCCGATGTTCATGCAGCGCTCGACTTCGGTACGTATTTCAGCCTTGGTACCGTTGAGGAGGATACGGGTATCCGCATTACCGATGAAGACGTGAGTTTTGCCATATTTCTCAGCGATATATGCCATATCGGTAGTGGGTTCCATCACGAAACCGTGGATGCCACAGGCGGCGATGTCATCGATGAACTCAGTATAACTACCGTCGGATGTGAACATTATTTTCTTACCAGTGTCACGTAATGGGGTGAATAGCTTCACATAATTTGGGAATATATACTGGCGATACCATTTGGGCGAGAAGATGGGGCCAGATGTCCAGACCATATCATCGTGGATCATGACCACAGGAACATCGGTCACAGCCAGGGCGTTGAAGTATTGCTGGACATACTCGGCATAGCGATTTGTGAGCTCACCGAATCCCACCGGGTCAGTTCCGGCGGCGAGAAGCAGCATATCCCAACCGAAAATGTCGATGAGGCCAGAGATGAGGGTGACATAGATCCCGGTCATGTTTACCAGGTCAGGGGTTTGATGGCAGTGATGGTGGTAATCAGCCTCGAACTTGCCTTTCCATTCGACCTGGTCAATGGTCCCGTAGGTGTTGTAGAAATCGAACCTGAGCACTTCCTCGGGGGTTGTGAATGGACAGTAAATGGTATCACGCCAATCTACTCCACCGGCAGCGTATTCAGCATGACCCATGTCGGTCTTGAGTTTGTTGAAGATGTTTCCATCAACATAGGTATTCCAACGGAAGTCGAAGTTCCAGGCCTTGATGAAAGCAAAAGATGCTCGCATCTGCTCGTCAGGCAAGCTGTGCGGGCCGATATTAATACCGGTAACCAGCTTAACGAGCTCCCAGTGGCTTTCAACCGAGTATTCGGTGTGGGGGATGCGGGGAGGCATTTCGAGGTGAATAGCGGACCAGCCATCTTGGAAGGACATATGCAGTTCCCTTAGCTTTTGTACACTCTTATCTGCGCGCTGGACTACCAGACAATGAGTTCAATCGGTAATATGGTATGGCTACCATGACTTCGATATCATAATAGCATATAAGTAATGAGCATGCCAATAGGTTATATTAAGGCTAATGTCAGACAGGTGGTGGGGCATCTGCCGCACGACGTCCCGCCCACTTGGCAGGCCAACCGGGGAGCATTAGACCAAGTACAAGTGCAACGAATGCTACATAAAACGTTAGCTTGTATGTTTTCTCAAATCCGGCAATGTTTTCACTGCATGCTCTGTCGATCAATTGGGTGGCGTCCGGTTGATATTGCGGGGTTAGACTCGAAGATGCACTGCTCCCAGTCGTCAATTCGCCTGAATTCGTCTGGCAAAGTGCTACAGGTAATATGCCTGGCTGGCGCGGCATTTCAAGGAGTTGTTGCTGCCATGCTGAAATCTGCGGTGACAGTGTGCTGGCGAGAACTGTTGCTAAAACTGCAACGCCAATAGATTGCACAACCTGACGGGTTGCATTAGTCAATGATGATCCCCGCGCAATTTGCTTTAATGGTACGACAGATAATGCAGTCACTATGGTCGTCTGCACGGTAGAGCCAACTGCCAACCCGCGCAATGCCAGTAAAAACATGATCCAACCCATAGGCGTGTTTGCCTGAAGTTTCGATAATTGCCAGGTATTTATAATCAGAATAGAAAAACCAAATCCGACCAGCAGTCGCGGTCCCAGCCGATCGTATAAGCGTCCTGCCACAATTGTCGCGAAAGCCCCAGTAAATGCCATCGGGAGAAGGATCAATCCTGTCTCGAGGGCAGTTTTACCACGCAATGATTGCAGGTAGATCGGCATCAGAAACTCAGCACCGAAGAGGGCGATCACACTGACATAACCGAGTAGGCTGGCGTTGAGGAATGTTCGCTTAGCGAATAGGCGTAAATCGAGCAACGGTTCTCTGGCGATGAATAGTTCAACAATTGTAAAAATTACCAGGCCAATCGCTCCAATGCCAAACCAGATCAACACGTTTGGCGTTGTCCAGCTTTGATTGGCAGCGATGGATGCAGCGTAAAGGACTGAGCCAAAACCGATGGCTTCGGTTATTAATCCCAGGATATCGGGTATTGGTCTACGGTCACTCTTGATACTTGGTAAAAAGCGCGCACCTAGAAAGATCCCCAGCAAGCCAATCGGTGGGTTGATGAAGAAGATGAACCGCCACAAGTTCAGATCAACAAGGTAGCCACCGAGTATTGGGCCTACCGCGGGTGCGACGAGAGTAACGATGCCAAAAATACCCAGCGCAGCACCTTGTTCGCCGGGTGGGAAAGTTCTAAGCAGCAAAGCCATACCCAGGGGTAGTGAAATACCGCCACCGAAACCTTGTAGTGTACGTGCCGCGATCATAAAAGGCAGGCTGGGGGACAATCCACATAAGAATGAGCCAATGATAAAGATTAAAAGGCCCGCCAGATAGATTTCTTTGATGCCAAAGCGATCAGATAAGAATCCCGCTAGTGGAGTGCTGATACCAAGTGAAAGTACATAGATACTGATGATCCACTGTGCATCGTTAAGTGATGCTCCAAACTCTGTCCGCAATGTCTGGAATGCGACATTTACCACGGTGGTGTCCAGGATCACCATGAAAAGGCCAAACATCACCGAGATTAAGACTTTCCATTTTTGTGGAATACGTCCTCGCTGGGCAAGGATGTATTGCGGTTGCGTTTCTACCATGTCTGCTCCTCAATAGATATTATGACCGACGATTTTTATAGCGATCTTTATGCGAGGCGGAATCTCTGGGTAATCCTTGCCGCAGGTCAGAAGTAGTGGATGGTCCACCAAATGGAAAATATAATCCGCGAAGCGCATCCCTTTTGCGAACTGGGTGGTGTATGGGATACGTTCCTAATACTACATTATAATTTACGGTGAAAATCCGACAGCTAAATAGTTATGCTGCACAGCACCAGTGGGATTATAAGCAAGCTGAAAAGTACGCCCGAGGCGGTAATCATTTAATATTCCCCATAATGATAGTATCAAGAACCAGCTCCATGAGCAGCCTCCACCCAGGCGATAATATTCTCAGGGGGGATATCGTTTTGCATTTCGTGTGCAGGAGCCATCACATAGCC
>CAZPWU010000368.1:0-3337 GCA_964590325.1 uncultured Anaerolineaceae bacterium
ATCTCCATGAGAGCCAGGAAGAATACCTGCGTTATGCACTCTAATATTTCGGTTGGGCTATCTATGTCTTGAATCCGATATGAAAATCGCTACCTTGTGCTATGTTAAACACGACCATAAAACCTTGATGATCCATCGCATCCGCAAGCTAAATGACATGCACCAGGGCAAGTGGAACGGATTGGGTGGTAAGCTCGAGCCTGGGGAGAGCCCTGAAGAGTGCGCCATCAGGGAGATCAATGAGGAATCAGGATTAAATGTGACCAATCCCCTCATGAAGGGTGTTCTCACCTTTCCAGCATTTGATGGCTTCGAGGATTGGTATGTGTATGTTTTTGTAGTGCGCCAATATGAAGGCAGTTTAATCGATTCAAGTGAAGGTATCTTAAGCTGGATCCCTGATTCGGAACTCCTGGATCTAAACCTTTGGGATGGTGACCGGATTTTTCTACCCTGGCTGGAGCAGCCCGGATTCTTCTCGGGCAAGTTTATTTACAGGAATGGCAGGCTTATAGACCATCAGGTGATATTTCATGCCCCATAATACTGTCTATCCGCTCGCCGCTGTGCGTGCCCTGGCATTGTATACCCAGGGATTGACAACCCCTTTAGGTCAGGAGCCAAACCCTACCTCTGAAGCAATCTATAATATCGTCGAGCGGCTCGGTTGCATCCAAATTGACACCTTACAAATGGTGCGGCGCAGTCATTACCTGGTGGTGTGGAGCAGATTAGGATGCTTCACTCCAGGTGATTTCGACCGACTGATCTATGATCCAACTTGTCGACGTTTATTTGAAGGCTGGCAGCACGCCGCATCGATCATACCCCTGGATGTATACCGTTATCAGATGCCACATCAACGCCAGCTACGGGAGCATCCGAATAAATGGTATCAGAATTGGATATCAGAGCCGGGAAATGCTGAGCTGATGCCGTCAGCCTTGGAACGCGTCCGTCGTGAGGGGGCGTTGCGGGCTGGCGACTTTGAATACCACGGTCCGAAACGGGGGAGTTGGTGGGATTGGACACCGGCTAAAACAGCTCTGGAATTCTTATTCGCTTTTGGTGATCTGATGATCGCAGACAGAATTAATTTTCAGCGCGTCTATGACCTGCGCGAGCGAGTAATGCCTGTCTGGGTAAATACAGCGGAGCCCACACCGGTTGAACGCGACCGATTTTGGCTTGAACACGCGGTACGTACCCTGGGTATATGCTTGCCTGCTCAGGTTCCCGGGTATGCCAACATAAAAGGTAGCAGAGCAAAACCGATCATTGAGGATTTGATTGCCGAGGGTATCTTTGTACCGGTGAAAGCTACCTTATACGATGGTAAGGAGTTTAACTTAATCATTCACCGAGATAATGATTTATTATTAGAGCAAGCCGCAGATAGGATGATCTTGCCGGTATGCACTTCTTTCCTCAGTCCATTCGATAACCTATTTTGGGCGCGCGACCGCGATGTACAATTTTGGAATTTCCGTAATGTTTTGGAAGCCTACAAACCGAGACCCACTCGTACCTGGGGATATTTCTGCCTCCCGATCTTATACCATGACCGTTTGGTTGGTCGCTTTGATCCCAAGCTTGAAAGACAGACTGCGACACTGCGCTTGAGAGCCCTTTACCTGGAAAACGAGACCACACCAGAGGAAGAATTAGTCACTGCAATAGCTGCCGCGATGCGTAGCTTTTTGGCATTTCATGAGGCTTCCAACCTGGTCATTGAACGGAGTGTGCCAGCAGATTTTGGGGACAGGTTATTGAGAGTTATCTAAATATCCCTGGATCAATCAATTGCCATAATTATGATAAATCGACAGCACCTTGTCTGCGTAGCTGTACCCCCTGTCCATGGGACCATATGCACGTAGTGCATCTCGGAGATTCTCGAACCTGGATAGTAAGCCAGCCATCATCCCCGTGGCATATTCCAGATTGAATGCTGGATCTTGAAGTTCGGATATAGTGGGTCGGCTGGCGAAGCAGGGTCTGTTATTGCATAGAAAACTGGCAGCAATGCCATCACGCGGCATCACCTGCATTAATCCTACTGCCCCGCTATGGGAATAGGATAGCGGGTCTCCTCCACTTTCTTGGAGCATGACAGCCGCGATTAAGTTGGGTGAGAATCCATTCTTCTCTGCATATTTGGTGATTAAACTACACCATTGCTGTATCACAGGGGGATATCTCATGCTAACCCGGCATGGCCCCGAACCATCCTCCGTGTTGCGATCAATTACCTGAGCGGGTTGAGATTCAGGGAGATTGGTCATGGGAGTGCTTGGCCCACCACCAGCCGTATTGTTCATGGGTGTTGCAGAGGCGTTGACCACGAAGCAGAAAATCGCCAGGAAAATGCTCCCGATCAATGCACCCCACACAACCAATGTTTGCCCTGTTCTCATCAAGTGTTCCTTCTCTAGAATGTAAGTCAAGCTACCTTTATTTTTGATTGAAAAAGTATGCCGTTAAAATAGCACATTTGTTCTATTTTGTCAAGCAGGTTAGAACGTTTTTAGCCTCATTAACATTAAATTCCAAATCCCGTGCTATAATTTCTCCCATTGTGGAGTAAGTTATGCAGGTCCCGGTATTAGTACTCAACGCGAATTTCGAGCCGATCAATGTCTGTAACACTCACCGTGCTATCGTTCTGATCTTGACGGGAAAAGCCAGCCTTGTACTGGATGGCCGCGGTGAAATCAGAACCGTATCACGTTCTTATCCGCGCCCTTCCATCATCCGATTAGAGAGGATGATTAAACGGCCTCGCCCGCGGGTCAAGCTGACCAAACGTGAGATCATGCGGCGCGATAATTTTACCTGCCAATATTGTGGACAGACTGCTTCATCGCTAACAATCGATCACGTTATGCCTCGCCACCTGGGAGGGGAGCACTCCTGGGATAACCTGGTGACGGCCTGCCCTGCCTGTAATCATCGCAAAGGCGGGCGCACGATTGTCCAGGCTCAAATGCACTTGCTGCGTCATCCTAAAGAGCCTCCTGCCTCTGCTGGCTATATATTTGCCAGGCATCTCAATGATAATGGGGAGTGGGTGCCCTTTATTGAAGGCTGGTAAAGGTTTAGCTTAATAAACAAGGTGCAGGTAGGCAGCAAGCGCCCACCTGCACCTTGTTTTTAGATATTCTATAACGGTTAAAAATTCAATTCCATAAAATCTTCTGCCAAGGATATCTCGCCATCGAACGATGAATGTGCCTCAGTGACTAATGGCTTGGGATCGAAATCACCCGTTGGATAGTGGATCAGGTATAGTTTCCGCGCTCCGGCTTCGCGTGCGATGCTACCTGCCTGTGCGGCA
>CAZPWU010000369.1:0-3323 GCA_964590325.1 uncultured Anaerolineaceae bacterium
GGGTGACTGGCGAACGGATCCGGAGGGTGTGGCCATATTCAGGGGACTGAAGGCCCGGGCGCTCCTTGTGGCGGGTGCACATCGCTGCGCAGACAGCGCTTATTCCCCCTGCGGTGGCTCTACTGTGGTCTGCGGTAAACTGGAGCCTTACCGTGCCTCCGACGTGGCCCACAGCCCGCAGACGATGTTCCAGGCCGCCCACCGCGCCCTGGTACCCTGCGGCGGTAGGACTGTAGCCCTGCAGCTTCACGCCAACAGCCTGGCTGGCTGCCCTGACCTCTTTATCAGCAACGGTACGCTACTCCCGGGGCGGCTGGCTGACCGGCTATCTCAGCACGCCACAATGGCCTGCCGTGCAATCACGGTGGACCTTGCCGACGGGGTCCAACCTGAGTGTGGGTTTACGGGTGGCAGCAATGTCCAGGGACTTTATTCAAATAGCTGCGCGGCCTCGCCCCCTAGCGAGGCATGCAGCACCGGCCTGACGCGCCCCGCGAATCCCGAGCAGTTCATCATGCTCGAGCAGTCGACGGCTCTGCGCAATGACTATGCCTGCCTGGTGGAGGCGTTGAAGGAGACGTTTAACCCATTTCTCCCATCCAATGAACCCAGATGACTTCGGCTTGCCTGGCTCCATTGGACAAGCATTCGTCGTCCACCAGATTCACGGTCAAATCAAAAGCGGTTTGCAGCGCCTCTTCAGCTTCGTTCTCACTTCCCCTCGATCCTCCTTGCCAGGGCGATCAGCCCTAAAGCATACGAGTGCCAGCCGAAACCTGCGATCGTCCCGAGGCAGACCGGGGCGATCAGCGAGTGCCGGCGGAACTCCTCCCGCGCCTGCATGTTCGACAGGTGCACCTCCACGACCGGCAGGCCGATGGCTGCCACGGCGTCACGCAAGGCGACCGAGGTATGCGTATAACCCCCCGGGTTGAAGACGACACCCGCTGCCCAGGTGCGTGCTTCATGCAGAGCGTCGATCAGGGCTCCCTCGCTGTTCGACTGTAACGTACGCACCCCCAGACCCAGCTCCTGGCCCAGGCTGACCAGGCGCTGGTCGATTTCCGCCAGCGTCAGGCTGCCGTAGATGTCCGGCTCGCGCTGACCCAGCAGGTTCAGGTTGGGGCCATGCAGTACAAGAATTGCTGGCATAGATTTCTCTCCGGTAATTTGACCTATTCTCCCCACCCCAGGAGTGGGGCGGGGCAGGGGGTGGGGCTGAAAAACCGGACTCTAAGAAAGCCCTTGGATCTTGGGCAAGGTCAGATCTCCGACCTCCACGCCTACTTTTACTTCTCCCACGCGCACCGGCAGGGCAAAACGCAGCTTGCCATTGGTGCGCTTCTTGTCCACACCCATAGCCGTCAGCACAGCCTGGCGATCCAGGCCCGGGGGGATTTCGGTCGGCAGCCCCACACCACGTAAAACTGTGGCGATCTCTACTGCCAGCCCGGCTTGGGCCAAACTGATGTGCTCGGCCAGGCGGGCCTCAGCGACCATCCCGATCGCCACCGCCTCGCCGTGCCGCAGGCGGAAGCCCGAGGCCAGCTCCACGGCATGACCGATGGTATGCCCCAGGTTCAAGGCCGCCCGGACGCCGTGCTCGAAGGGGTCAGCCTGGATCACCTTAATTTTAACCGCCATTGCCCGCCGCACGACCTCGCCCCAGTCACTCTGCAGCGCCCCCCAACCCTGGGCGCAGCGAGCAAACAAGGCCGGGTCGCCGATCACGCCGTGCTTGACGACCTCTGCCAGACCGCTGCGCAGCTCAGGTTCTGGCAGGGTTGCCAGTGCCGACGGGTCGGCCAGCACCAGCCCCGGCGGGTGGAAAGCCCCGATGAGGTTCTTGCCCTGCGGCAGGTCGGCGCCGGTCTTGCCGCCCAGGCTGGCATCGGCCATGGCGAGCAGCGAGGTCGGCAGGACGACCCAGCGTACGCCACGCAGGAAGGTGGCGGCGGCGAACCCCGCCAGGTCGCCTACCACACCGCCGCCCAGCGCGGCAACCGTGCTACCGCGCTCCAGACCGGCGGAATTAAACGCCTCCCACAGCGAAGCCACCGTTGCCAGGGTCTTGTGTGCCTCGCCGGGAGGGATCAGGACCGTCTGGGCCGCGTAACCGGCGGTCTGCAGGGACCGGATGACCCGCTCCGCGTACAGCGGTCCGACGTTGCCGTCGCTGACCAGCACCACCGGGCCTTTCAGCCCCCGCTGGTGCAGCATCTCGCCGATGTGATCCAACCCGCTCGTCTGCACGCGCACATCGTAGCCGCTCGGCCCGGCATCGGTTGCAGAGGCCGCCATGCTGTGCACATGAAACACCCCCAAGTGTACCTGGGCATCCCAGGCGGCCTGCTCGGGCGTCAGTATGGCGGTATCTAGCTGCAAGGAGAAGGTGGCGTAGTGCTCAGCCCGGCGCCTCAGCAGGTCGACCAACTGCGCCCGGGTGTCTCCTGCCAATAGGGGACGGGGATTTTCGCCGCTATTCAGGCGGTTCAGCAGTATCTCAAGGGGCGCGGTGAGCAGCAGGATGGGACCGCGTCCGTCGACCAGGGAGCGGGTATCGAGGTCAGTTAATGCCCCGCCTCCCAGCGCCACCACGCTCTCATCCAGCGCCAGGAGGCGCTGCAGCTCGGTGCGTTCGCGGAGACGGAAGCCGGGCTCGCCTGCGGAGGCGAATATTTGCGGGATAGATGAGCCGCAGCGGGCTTCGATGACCGCGTCCAGGTCGTAGAAAGGTAGCCGCAGGCTTTCAGCCAACAGCCGTCCAATCATTGTCTTACCCGAACCAGGCGGCCCATAAAGGAATATAGTCATAGATGGTTCAATTTCTGATCTGCATTTATTGGGTCGGATTCAATACCCGCCCCACAAACAGAACCGTACCGCTGGGTTTGTCGCGGATGAGGAAGATAAACGGGCGGTCAACGGTCAGCTCCACATCCATTACCGGCATGGAAGTTTCACCAACGATTACGGCGGTGGCCGCAGCCGCTTCCGTGCCCTCTTCATCGACAGCGACGAAGGCTTTGTGCAGCACATTGCTGATGTAGAGATTGTGGCTGCCGTCCATGCCCGAGAAATCGGCTAATTGGGGGTCGAAGGCGTCGCGCATACCCATTTTAGATAGTGTCTCGACCAGGCCGAAGCTAGCTTCAAACTGGAATTTGGGCAGCTTCAGGGCAACCATCTTGGGGTTCAAGTCCTTCAGGATGGCCTCGATCTGCACCGCGTTCAGCCCCGCCTCGAATGTGTCGAATTTTCCCGTATCCGGCACCAGGAGGAGCATGCTCACTTTATCGCCAGCGTAGGGCAGCTCGACGGCC
>CAZPWU010000370.1:0-3311 GCA_964590325.1 uncultured Anaerolineaceae bacterium
AAGGATAAAAAATCATAAGTAGCCAGAATAGCTAAAACACCAGCGACTATGCGAAATAGATGAAATAAAACAACCAATTGCTCGTGCTGGCCCGGCGGCGAGGTCAGCTTACCCAATAAGAGATAGGGAAGATATGCCAATACACCCTTTTGCGGGTACGCAGTGTATGCCGTCCGGAAGAGCCAAGCACCTTCGGCGCCCCCTAGCATCCCTGCGATATAAGAATTACCGTCTTCTACCCCAAACACAAAACCTGTAAAACGCCATCCATTGCCTTGAGTAAAATAACCCAAAAGATATGGTAGAGTGGATATTAACATCACGAGGACCGCGAAATAAAAAATCCGGCGATGTTCGCTTAGATACCATTTAAATTTCTGTAAAAAAGTCAGTCTTTCTTCCATAAGCTGGCTACTGGTTCAGACTGTTAGAATATATTATTACACCCTCATTTTGGTAAACCACAGGCAAATTCCCAAAGCCAGGTGTTCCAGTCAAGATTTTTTCCCTAGGACCATAAAAAATATAATCGATATCCTTAAGGACTGTCGATCTCGACATATTTCCGCTCTGGTAGGCTTCTATTACCAGAGTCTCATTCTGGACAGCATTTATTGTTTCGAAAGGATGGCCATACAGGACGCGCCGACCGGTATAAGCAGGTATCAGCAGTCCGGTGTCAGGAGCAGCTAAAATCAAGGCATCCCTTGGAGTTTGGCTTGCGATCCATTGGAATGCATTTCCTTCATCATTTGTTATATAAATGGTTGGATTATGTGTTTGTGCACCTTGGTAACCACTAAGCACAATAATCATATTCGTAGGGATCGATAAGAGAAATACACCTACCACGATCAGCTTGGTAAAAATCCGATTGTTAACGAATATATCTATCCCTAATACAGCCAATATGGCGACGGGGATAAAGAGCCCAATCATAAAGCGCCTTTGTAATCCCAGGGGGATATATAATAAAATGATGCCTATTAAAGCCCAGACCAATAAAACCCGACTTGTATCGTATTTTCTACGCAGTACTACCCAGATTCCGGGTACCGATAACAACAAAGCTGGAGAGAGGGAAATAATCAGGTCACCAATGCCAGGCGAAGGGGTGATATTTTGTGCGTTCCAACCTCTTAAGACCGGATCTGTACCTACTACCCACACATCATAAAGAAGGTAAGGAACGCCTCCTACTATTAACCCGATCAGACAGATGATCTCATCCTTAACGTACTTGATATCTCTTTGCTCAATCCAATTCCATATTGCTAACGCACTTAAAATTACCACACCTATAACGACCGCAAATGGGGAGAGTAAACTAAGGACCAAACCAACCCAGATAAAAAGTGCCCAATCCCAAGCAGTCTTTTTCTTGCTCGATGGGGTCAGTAGCCAAAGTAATAATGCTAGACTCAATGGAAAATGTGGGTTGGCGTAGGCAGATAAAAAGGGGTACGCCTCTGCGACCCAAAAATCAGAAGTGAACTTGCCAAAAGGCAGGAATAACCAGCCCAGTCCGGAACCCAGGATCATCAATATAAATGCCAACCGGCGCTGTCGGTTTGCTGGTAGAACAGCAGTTAAAAAGCGATAGATCATACAGAGTAAAATGACTGTATTGATAATCCGTGCAGCGTGAAAGATAAATATGAGTTGTAAATGGAATAGGCGGGCGAGATGGCCTAAGAAAATATAGTAGATAAATAAATAGGCCCCTTGCCCGGCTTCGGCTGTATAAGGTAATTTAAACCGCCACTCACCTAGCCAACCCTGGTACATTTTTGCCAGGTAGGAATTACCATCTTGGGGATTAATTAAAAAACCGCCGAAAACATAATCTTGTCCAGCGCTTTTCCAGGCAATCAGGTAAGGAACTGTTTCAAGGAAAACAAAAATAATGGTGACACACCAAAAAAATCGCCGATCACGAGCTATAACTGGTGTTGTACGATTAACCATCGTGGTAATATTCTAGCTTGTCTTTGACCATTCTGGCAAGCAAACGGGCGGAGCAGCCTTGATGCTGCCCCGCCCGGTCGTTATCCATTATTTTTTTCTAATTACCCGAGATATTCTCTGAGCTTACGACGAATAGCTGGATGGCGTAAACGGCTTAACGCTTGAGCTTCTATCTGCCGAACGCGTTCGCGGGTCACACCCATCTTCCGCCCGACCTCTTCGAGTGTATAAGCCTGACCATCCAATAAACCGTACCGTAATTGTAGAATGCGCACCTCACGTGGAGGTAGTCCGTTCAAGACACTATCCAGGTGTTCGCGCAGCAAGTTATAGGTAGCCGTTTCATCTGGAGCTGGCACTTCCTCATCCTGGATGAAATCTCCAAGAACTGAGTCCTCTTCATCATCAGTCGGTGTTTCTAACGATAATGGGCGACGTGCGACCTGGATCATATTCTCTACTTTTTGAGGTGCAACCTCGAGTGCTTGTGCCAACTCATCGACCGTTGGATCACGTCCCAACCGCTGGGTTAATTGGTGCTGGACACGTAGAAGTTTATTTATTTGGTCGCCCATATGAACCGGTACACGAATAGTCCGACCTTGATCAGCAATCGCACGCGTTACAGCCTGGCGTATCCACCAGGTCGCATAGGTGCTGAATTTATGTCCGCGCCGGTAGTCGAATTTCTTAGCAGCTCGGATTAACCCGATATTACCCTCCTGTATCAAATCCAGGAACGGCACACCACGGCCCATATATTTCTTTGCTACACTGATCACCAATCGGGAATTGGCTGTAATCAAGTGTTCACGAGCGGCCCAGCCATCTTCAATTAATAACTGCAAGTCACGTCGTCTTCGTGGGCTGACATTACCTTTCGCTAATTCCTCACGTGCCATACGGCCACGTTCAATTCGCTGTGCTAACTCAACCTCTTCTACAGCTGTAAGTAAAGGTACCCGTCCGACCTCTTTAAGGTAAAGGCCTATCGTATCGTCAGTATCGATGTTAGCCAGGTAATTGTCGTCGACTACGGCTGTCCGGTGGATCTCTTCTTCAGTCTCTTCTTCAGTAGCAGCAAGTTCCTCTTCCGTTGGACCACCAACAATGATCTCGTCAATGTAAGGGATTCCCGCGCTGACCAAGGCAGCAAATGCTTCCTCTAGCTGATCTAAATCCTGTTCAGCATCTGGGAATAAACTCAAAATATCATCGATCGTAACATACGACTTTTGTCGCCCCAATTCAATCAGACGAGCAATTGCCGGATGTTCCTCCTCGTGCTCTTCAATCGCATTTAACAGTTCATCATCAATCATATTGACTCCACGGATATTGCT
>CAZPWU010000371.1:0-3306 GCA_964590325.1 uncultured Anaerolineaceae bacterium
GTTCGGGTATACGAGATGGATCGAAAGGTTTACCATGATCGTGCAGGATAATGGTAAGTTCATTATTTCTTATCAGGTAGGTACATTGTATATCACCTGGACCTTCGCTCGCATAAGCGTGTTCGATGATATTCGTGCAGGCAATGACTCGATTTACTTTAGGTGACATCTTCGTGAAAAGTTGGAAATCAGAAGGACGAAATAGGATGAACTCTCACGCATCCTTTGTCCTGTTCATTTCTCGTAGCGAACAAGTCTGTCAAAAACCATCTACAGCAGCACTTACATCATCGTAGAATTTAAAAAGAGGGACAAAGCCGGCTAATTCTAAAGTTTCATAAATCCGTTGAGGTACACATACTAATCCTACTTGACCCCGGCTTGACTGCTTACATATTTTTTGGATATCGATCATAACACGCAAACCAGCACTGGATACATAACTCACATCAGTTAAATCTAATAAAATCTTATATCGCCCTTGGTCTGTAAAGCTGTGTAAGGTGTTAGATAATTGTGGCGCTGTGAAGCTGTCAATCCTACCCGTAACTTTAGCCATATCGCATTGCTTGTATTGGGTCGTAACTATTTCCATTCCAGGACCTCCATCGGTCAAAACGCGTCCAGGATGCGATTTTCAGGAGCGGATTATTAAAACGATTATATCATGACCATTCCAAGACCCCACACCCTGCCAGAGTATCCCAACAATTAATGAGTCAGGAAAGGTTAGAACCCCCAAAATCGCATTATATGTCCCATAAGCTGTACCTCGTACTGCTTCAGGGACCAAATCGGCGACCATTGCATTAGAGGTTCCATTGGATCTCGACGGTATGGTGAGTTTCCTACACATTTTACTCTTGACCAGGTACCAAATTAATAGTAATGTGTAATAAGTATTTAAAATAGGATCCCTCATATTAAAAATATGGTAAAGGAATTATATAAATGGATAATCCCACCTTATGGAAGATCGCCCTTGAAGCCGAGTCAGCAATTGTCGCTCACTATCAGCCGGTATTTGATAAATATATAGCCGAGAACGGTTTAGAAGGGTGGATGGTGGGGTTGCTTCTGGCAGCTGTTAACTTCGAGCCTGAAGCAACGACATCTTCCCATCTCCAGGTGCGCGGCCCTTATAATGCATGTGAAGTTTATTTAACTCGATTGGCAACCGCTGCTGAAAAAGGATATATGTCCGAGAAATCACCTGGTGAATACCGCTTGACTATATATGGTCGGTCTGAGGTTGAAGGTTTAATTGACGAGACCCGTTCTCTAATGGCAAGGGTTGATCCACTACCTGTAAAAGAATCCCAGCGACTCGTCAGTTTGCTAGACAGTCTGGTGCAATCAAACCTTAACACTCCACCACCCCCGGATACTTGGTCTATTCAGTTAAGTGCCAAGCTCCTACCAGAATCTACCCTGTCTTTACCATATATCGAGCAAGCCATCTCATGTTTAAATGCATACCGTGATGACGCTCATCTGGCTGCATGGCAAGCTACTGGAATCAGTGCTATAGCGTTAGAAACCTTGACGCTTATCTGGCGAGGTGAGGTTAATTCATTGGACGGGTTGTGCTATAAGCTAGACCGCCGTGGACATCCCTGTCATGTTTTTTCATTGGCATTGGAGAATTTACGGGAATACCGATATATTGGGGGATCTGATGATGCAGTTCATATCACTAAACTTGGGCATACTTTTCGTGACCTAGTAGAAGACGACACCAACCGCTTTTTCTATAAGCCTTGGGTTTATATAAGCGATGCTGAAAAGGTTGAAATAGCAGATTTACTATCTCATCTAAGGGACGGTCTAAGAGAATTATTGAAATGAGTTGGTGGTTTATTAATAATGTCTTAAAAGCTCTATTGATATCCTCTTTGGTCATCCTTGGGGTAGGATGCACCCGCAGTCAGCCTATAGAACCAACTCAGGAATTTTATAAAACTCCCTCAAAAGTTTTTATCGCTACACCAACGAAAGTTGATCCTTATGTTCAGAAACGTTTGGAGATGGTGAGGGATTCAATCGAGATACAAGGTGTTCACGACCCAAATGTTTTAAGAGCTATGCGCACTGTACCCCGCCATGAGTTTGTACCGTCTGAATACCTGGATCAGGCGTATGAGGACCACCCACTCCCGATAGGTTATGGTCAAACGATCTCCCAGCCTTATGTTGTTGCCTGGATGACTGAATTGTTACAAGTTTCACCAGGTGATAAAGTATTAGAAATTGGCACAGGCTCAGGATACCAAGCAGCAGTATTAGCTGAATTAGGTATTGATGTTTATAGTATAGAAATTATCCCTGAATTAGCTCAGAGTGCTGCTGAGCGGTTAAGACGATTAGGTTACTCGCGGGTGCATTTAAAACAGGGTGATGGGTATTTTGGATGGGAAGAATATGCACCGTTTACTGCCATCATTGTGACTGCTGCACCAGACCATCTGCCATCTCCCTTAGTCAAACAGATAACCGAAAATGGTCGGATAATTATTCCTATCGGACCACCGGGTGGATTCCAAACTTTGTGGAAATTCGTCAAGCTAAACGGGGATATTAAAGCCTACAATATGGGCGGTGTTATCTTTGTGCCTTTAACTGGAGAAGGGGTGAAGCAGGAACCGTCAGCGACACCTTTGCCGTAAGATAAGCTCCCACGTAACAGATTGCACCCAATCTTAAAACCCAGGTGAACCCAAACGACAGGGCTAACATGGCGGACAACACAGCTGCCATCACGGAAGCTGAACCGTTTATAGCCCAGATCCAGGGGGTTAATTGTGAGTGCTCAATTCCTCTAAGCAGGTGATACAGTCCTCCTGGAAAAGGTATTCCCATTAGAAATCCAACCGGTCCTAGCACGAGAACGGTCAGGCATAAACGTAAGGTCAAAGGTAATCCCAGGGTTAGGTTAAAAAAGGGGGGTAATAACACTGGCAAACCCACGATGAGTATTCCTAATGCGATCATCGCCCAACCCATTCGTATCCGAGAGCTGAACAGGCTCCCCAACCCTGAGAAGAGAAGCAGTGTAAACAATACTGCTGTCATTGCATAAGCCGGGTGATTGAGATAGAGAATAAATTGTTGGATAAATGGAATTTCAGTAAAGAGGTAAGCTAAGCCAATCAGGCCAAAATAAAACAATAAACCCCAGGCTCTTTTATTTTTCGTGGTAAAAAAATCTAATCGAACAAATCTCTGACGAATAACAAGGATCGGTAGGAATATTAAGACTATTGATAACACAACTGCCAGACTCAGTAACGCCAGTATGACAAAGTA
>CAZPWU010000372.1:0-3306 GCA_964590325.1 uncultured Anaerolineaceae bacterium
ACCCTCGATCCGCATCGCTCGTCATGGGGTATCTTATAGCGGGATCCAGGGGGAAACATCGACCGACCGCGTGGACCGCAAACCCATCTGGTGTTGCGGCGCGGTTAACCGCAGAGACGCCATGAGCGTAGAGGTTTTCACCTCTCGCTCACCGTCCTGGGGGTTCCAGACTTCTCTTGGCGTTCACGTAAATACGTGATACACTTATTTACGTGGAGGTTCTACTATGGAAACACAAAATATCACTTTATCCATCCCTAAAGAAGTTCTTCGCAAGGCCAAGCTTATCGCTGTCCAAAGACAGACATCCCTCTCACGCCTCTTAACTCAGGTGCTTTTAGAGATAATATCAAATGAGGAAGGATACGAACACCTTCGCCGAATACATCTGGCTCTGTTAGAGCGTAGTGTAGACCTGGGGACACAAGGAAATATCTCCTGGAAACGGGATGAACTCCATGAACGATAAAGACGCCCTGGAATTTATAGATACCAATATCCTGGTCTATGCTCATGACAGTTCTGCCGGTTCAAAGCATGAGCGCGCCAAAGGGTTGGTTAAAGACCTCTGGGGATCCCAAAAGGGCTGCTTAAGTATCCAGGTATTACAGGAGTTTTATGTCAATGTAACCAGCAAAGTGTCAAAACCATTAGACGCAGAAACCGCAAAACTGATCATGACCGCACTTTCCTCCTGGAGAGTCCACGCTCCAGTCATAAAAGATGTTTTAAGCTCAATTGATTTACACCTGCGCTATGGGATATCTTTTTGGGATGCCATGATCCTTCAGAGTGCTGCTCAATTAGGATGCCAAGTCGTTTGGTCCGAGGATCTCAATCCTGGGCAGGTGTATGACGGACTGCATGTATTAAATCCGTTTTTGGATTAATTATTTTTAAACGATCATCTGTGCAAGAGATAAGCATGGGGGATTCTTAGTGCAACCTTACGTTAATGAAATTTTTAACTATCTAACCGAATCCAGTGCTATAATCGGACAGATTTTGCCCTTTGCCTGATATGCCGATATGGTTAGTGGGTCAGCGGCCATCCTGCATCTCTTGGGATGGCCGCATAATGACTCAATACCCATCTTGTCGGTAGAACAGATAGGAGTAGAGAGGATAAGTTTGCACAGTTTAAGGACAGTCCCAAGACAGTTACCCGAACCGATTAATGGTAAAGGATCTCCCAATGGTCACAACGGTCACAAGCCTCAGAAAGAAGCCCAGCATCTAATAACGGGCACCATCCCGAGGGTCTCCACTCTAATGGCCGCCATCCACTGATCCAGCTTCACCAGGTTAGCAAAATTTATTCGACCGCCGCGGGCGATTTTCAAGCCCTGAAGGGGATTACCACAGATATCCATCCCGGTGAATTCCTCGGCATCGGCGGCAAGTCGGGGAGCGGGAAATCAACGCGCTTGAATATGATCACGGGGGTGGACCGCCTGACTTCCGGCGAGGTGACTTTCAACGGTGCTGATGGGCACGAACCCCTTTCTGTGCATTCTTTGAGTGAAAACGACCTGGCTTTATGGCGCGGTCGCACTTTGGGGATCGTGTACCAATCCTTCCAACTTCTGCCCATGCTCACGTTGGTGGACAACATCCTGCTGCCGATGGACTTATGCGGCCTCTATAACCCCCGCCTGCGCTGGGGAATGACGATGGAAGTTAGATTTTAAACAGTCTCAAGACCGAAATTTCCGTCCTCCGTCCAAGGCTGAGTAGTTATCAAGTACTTATCATGATACCAGTGCCCGGGTTGGCAGATTGACACGGAGGTCATCGATGCGCGCATTGACATAATCCAACCACTCTACCGATCGAGGGTGCCGCCCGTGGACTACCGCGTGGAATACGCGCTGCATTTCTCGCGTAACGGGGCCGGTTTTCCCTGAACCAATGACGCGGAAGTCGATCTCGCGCAAGCCGATACATTCTGCTGCGGTACCACTCACAAATACCTCATCGGCCATGTAGAGCTGGTCACGTGTGATAGGCTGTTCTACCACCTCAATGCCAAGGTCACCTGCCAGGGTAATGAGCGAGGCGCGCGTGATGCCTTCAAGGATAGCCATGGTTGGTGGGGTGATTATTTTCGCTCCCCGGACGAGGAACAGGTTTTCGCCCGTACATTCCGCCACGTAGCCCTGTGGATCGAGCATGATGGCCTCGTCAAACCCTAAGCGCATTGATTCAGTCTTTGCTAGCACACTGTTGGCATAGTTGCCGGTGATCTTGGCTTTGGTCAGCATCACATTCGGATGGTGGCGTGTGAACGAACTGATATTAGCTCGCACCCCTCTCTCCAAAGCTTCTTCCCCGAGGTAGTTCGACCATTCCCAGGTTGCGATCCCCACCTCGGCATGTCCAGAATCCACATTGAGGTTCCAGCCTCCGCCGGTTAGATAGATCAATGGACGGATATAACATTCGTTGAAGCCGTTAGCCAAAATGGTCAGCCGGACCGCGTCGGCTAGCTCGTTAGCGGAAAAGGGCAAACTGTGGAAGCCCAAGGTTTTAGCCGAGTCAATCAACCGGTTGATGTGTTCCTCCAATCGGAAAACAGCCGGGCCAGCCTCGGTGGCATAGCAGCGAATGCCCTCGAAAGCACCGATTCCATAATGGATCGCCGGGGTCAGGAAATGAAAGGTGGCTTTTTCGAACTCGACCAATTCACCGTTCATCCAGATATACTTGGATTCCATGCCCATACTTTATTCTCCTATTATTTTAAATATTTAATAATTTCATCGGTCATCTGGAGGGTAGATAATTTTCCACCCAGGTCTGTGGTACGGCAGCCCGTTACCAGGGCTTGCTCTACCGCATTTTCTACAGCCACGGCTTCCCGGTCCATGCCGAGCGAATAACGCAGCAACAGCGCCCCGCTCAGGATCGCCCCAATCGGGTTGGCGATCCCCTTCCCGGTAATATCCGGGGCTGAGCCGTGGATAGGTTCATACAAGCCTGGTCCAACCTCGCCCAGTGAGGCTGACGGAAGCAGTCCCATGGAACCAACCAGCACAGAGGCCTCGTCGGTCAGGATATCGCCGAACATATTTTCGGCCACCAGCACATCAAATCCTGCCGGATCAGAGATCAGCCGCATTGCAGCGGTATCCACCAGCACATGTTCGAGCGATATATCCGGATAGGATGCACCGACCTCAATCGTGATCTGCCTCCATAAGCGTGAGGATTCCAGCACATTGGCTTTGTCCACAGAGGCAACCTTTTTCCTGCGGTTCTTTGCCAGACTGAAAGCCAGGTTAACCACCCGGCGGATCTCGTAAT
>CAZPWU010000373.1:0-3290 GCA_964590325.1 uncultured Anaerolineaceae bacterium
AACATTAATATGATAATCTTTCATTCATCTTCCTTTATTTGCAGGTCATATTGTTCCACAACCTGTAAAAATTGGTGGATTTGATATGGTTTAGCTTTGCCATTTACATCCTGAAGGTTAATCATCTCTGGTATATCGGGGTATACATAAATGTGATGACTGCCATGAACTCGTGATAGGACAAAACCAAAAGCTTCAATACAGATAACCGCATCTGAGAATCGTATGTTCTTAGAACCAGATAGCAGTCTTTGCAGTAATTTACGCTTCTTCATCCAGATTGATTTCTTTTAAGGTAATATCATCAAATCCATTAATACTATTATACTACCCCGATTAGAGAGACACTATTGCTATACAAACTCTTGGGAACACATCCGTTTCATCGGTACTTATGAGGAATACAACCTGATCGATATAGCAAACACCCGAAAGAAACTACGAAAAGGGACATTGAGACTTTCAGCATAAAAGCTTACTACAACACTCTCTCTAACCTGTTTTGCCCCACCAACCTGACCAAAACTACCCCATGGAGGGCGCCGACCACTGCTCCGGTCAGAACCAGGATGCCGGTCAGCAGCAGTGTGGCCTGCCAGAGCGGCTGACTCTTCTGAGTGGCGTCGATTCCCCAAAAGATGATCGGCATGCCGGCCAGCCAGGCCAGCATGTTGGCTGGGATCCACCACCCCGCGCGTGCGACCTTTTTTCGCAATGCCAGCCATTGAGCAAAGGACAGCACTGCCCCCGCCACAGCCCCCATCCCGGCAGCGAGCAGTAGCACCACCCACTGCGGTGGTTCGGCCGCCGGAGTTTGGGAAGTCTGCTCGCCCAAGCTCATTAGCGTGGAGGGCAGATAGCCCAGGACGTAGGCCACCAGCGCCCCCGCCAGGGTTGCGAGCCACCAGGCGCGGCGGGTGATCGTCGAAAACCAGGGGTGCATCGCCCACCACTGCCCCAGGCCGACCAGAGTAGCTTCGATCGCACCGCTGGCAACGGCAAAGAGAAATGAAACCAGCACTATCCCCACACTTTGCTGAGCCCCCAGTTGGGAAAAGACAAGCACGACCACACCGAAGGTCATACCCAGGCCGAGCATCTCACCCAATGCATTAGCCGCCACCCAACGCAGCCAGAGAGTCCATTTATCCATGCGCCTCACTATTTATCCTCCCACACCCCACCTAAGATCATTATACATCGAAGCACTTGACAGAACCATCCGGTTGACATATATTCATTGTAGATACATAGGAGGTGATCATGATTACGCGCATCCAGAAATGGGGTCACAGCCTCGCTCTTCGCATCCCGAAATCCATTGCGACAGAACTGAACCTGACCCTGAATTCGCAGGTTGAGATCAAACAGGATGGAAATCAGATCGTCCTCATACCCATCAAGAAACCCAGATTTACCCTCCCAGAGCTGCTAGCACTAGTTAACTCCGCCAATCTGCATACTGAAATTGGTACCGGCAAGCCGGTGGGGAAAGAGGTCTGGTGATGGCGGAATACATCCCTGACCGTGGCGATATCGTCTGGATCACCTTAAACCCTCAAGCAGGCCATGAACAGTCCGGGCGCAGGCCAGCACTGGTGCTTTCCCCAAAAGCATATAACGCGAAAGTCGGGTTGGCTATTTTATGCCCGATAACCAGCCAGGTGAAAGGTTATCCCTTCGAGGTCCTGATCCCGGATGACATGCCCATCGCAGGAGTTATGTTGTCTGACCAGGTTAAAAGCCTCGATTGGCGCGCCTGGGAAGCTGAGTGGATTTGTACGTTGCCTGTGGAGGTAACGCAGGAAGTATTGGACAAACTGGAGACGTTATTCACCTAAAAAACTCCAATGAGGGTATCAGCCCTCGAACCCGAACCGGGAAGGGAAACGGGGGGGGTAAGTCTCCCTAATCCAGCGTCAGCCGGTACCTCAGCCCAGCTATCGCTGCCCAAACCGCTACTGGCTGCCTTTATCAAAAAGTATGCATGGGACCTGACCGTGGAAGAGCAGTATAACCTCGTCATCCAGGTGACCCCGAGGAAATGGCTAGGTCAGTAAAAGTCCACTATGGCTCTTTGGGAATTTCTGGGATGGATCCTCTTCCACGGTAAATCCCAGAGCCCCTCCACTATTATCGACACAAAACGAGTATAAAATGCTAAAATTGAACCGCGCTGTAAACGCACTTGGGGCTGTCTCGCTTTTAGGACAGCCACCAAACGGAGTGCAGACTCGCTATCCGCCACGAAATAGATTCAGCCTGGAGGTTAAGCAATGGCTGACACACTTCCCCTGAAAGGCGTAGAACAAATTCTTAAAGAGGGCGGCTTCACCGCCTTCCACCGCAAGATCGTCCTGATCACCGGCGTGGCCTGGACCTTCGTCGCCATGGAAATCCTGCTCATTTCCTTCACCCTGCCCATCTTTGAATCGCTCTGGAAGCTGAGTGGGCTGGGCCTGGGGCTGATCGGTTCGGCGTCGCTGATCGGCTCTTTCACCGGCAGCCTGACCCTGGGCCGGACGGCTGACCGCATCGGGCGGCGACCGGTGTTTCTAGCCTCGGTGCTGTGGTATAGCGTTTTCACCGCCCTGTCAGCCACCTCCTGGAGCCCCGCCAGCCTATTCGCCTTCCGCTTCCTGGCCGGGTTAGGGTTGGGCGGGATGCTGGTGGTCGACCCGTCGCTGCTGTCGGAATACCTCCCGCCCCAGAACCGGGGGCGCTACATGGTTTTCCTGGATTTCTTCTGGCCGATCGGCTTCCTTTTCGCCCTGGGATTGGCGTATATTTTCCTGGAGCTACTCGGTGGAGCCTGGCGGTATCTGTTCCTGGCGGCCGCCTTCCCGGCATTAATGGCTTTCCTGATCCGCCTCATGGTACCGGAGACGCCCTATTTCCTGGCGCGCTCCGGTAAATACCCTGAGGCCGCTAAAGTGCTGACTCAGGTGACAGGCACCCCGGTCAGCGCTGAGATGATCGCCGAGGAGCGCGGCGCACTCCAGGCTCCGGTGACCGATCTCTTCCGCGGCAGACTGGTGCGTGCAACCATCGTCACCCTGGTCGCCTGGGTCGCCCTAAACTTCAGCTATTACGGCCTGTTCCTTTGGCTCCCCCAGGTCTTGCCCCAGGTGCAGAATTTCAAGGTCAGCAATATTTATATCCTGCTGTTGTTCTCGGCATTGGCCCAGTTCCCGGGTTACCTGTTAGCCATGTGGCTGGTCGAGGCTTGGGGCCGTAAACGGACATTGCCCGCCTTCCTGTTCCTGGCTGGCCTATCCGGCCTGGTGTTA
>CAZPWU010000374.1:0-3287 GCA_964590325.1 uncultured Anaerolineaceae bacterium
CCCCCATTTTGTCGGCGGCTTCGTTGAAATCGATGGCGTTACCCCAGCTCTTGTGCATTGGACGCCCGTCCTCAGCTAACAAGGTGGCGTAACCGAAATTTTGCAGGAAGGGAGGCGTACCATCTAACACAGTAGCCATCGCCAGTAAGCTGTAGAACCAGTTGCGGAATTGCCCCGGGAAGGATTCGCTGATCCATTGGGCTGGGTACCACTTCCGCCAATAAGCCGGGTCTGATTGGTAGCGTAGCGTACTGAAGGGGACAATGCCAGCATCCAGCCAGGGGTTGCCCACATCGGGTATGCGGCACATCATACCGCCGCATTTAGGGCATGCAAGAATTACAGCGTCGATAAATGGGCGGTGGGGCGTATGACCATCATATTCATCTAAACCGGAGATGGCGCGTGATTTAAGCTCGGTTTCATCGCCAATAACGCTAAATTCTCTACATTTCTCACATTCCCAGATCGGTAGTGCCAATCCCCAATAGCGTTTCTTGCTGATCATCCAATCATGCATGTTATGCAGCCAATCTATCTCACGCGCATATCCAAATTCAGGAATCCAGCGGATCTGGTCTACCACATCCATGATCTGGTAGCGCAGGCTGTCGGCTTTTTCTTCTGGGGTCAGGGTTTCGCGCGGCTTGTCGTAAACCTTACCCATGCTGATGAACCATTCGTCGACCAGACGGAAGACCAGCTCAGTACTGCACCGCCAACACACAGGATAGCGGTGAGTGTACGGCTCGACATGATAAAGCAGCCCTTTCTGTTGTAAATTTACAAAGATGGGTTCAGTTACTTCGGAAACATGGTGACCGGTCAGCCAGCTAAACCCTTCTACAATATATCCCTCTTCGTCAAGCGGAGCGATGATGGGCAGGTGATGCTCTTTACCAAGTATGAAGTCCTCAGCACCGCAGCCGGGAGCAATGTGGACGATACCGGTGCCTTCTGTCTCGCCTACCGCGTCCCATAGGATAACACGGTGTGCTTCGACGGCGTTGGTTTTGACATCGCGGATCAGCTCGGTCAGGAGAGTGTGTCCCCCTGCTTCTTGAGCGGCAGGCAGGTCATCGAAGGGACCCATATAAGCCCAACCGTTCAGGTCCGTGCCTTTAAGTTCAGCCAGGATTTCATAAGGGCCGCGTAACATGGGTAAAGTGCCTTGCGACAGGTACACGATCCTATCGCCGTTCTTTACTTTAAGATAGGTCAGTTTGGGTCCGACTGCGGCAGCCACGTTGCTGGTCAACGTCCAGGGTGTGGTGGTCCAGACTAACAACCCCTCAGGTAAGCCAGTTTCAGGATCGCGCCGGGGTAATGGTTGCTCCTCGGCCTGGGTTGTCTTCTCTCGTAATGGGAATATCAGTGTGAATGCCGGATGGGTCAGTTCCTGGTAGCCCTCCGTGGCAATTTCATGCTGACTGAGGCCGGTAGCGCAGCGTGGGCACCAGGGCATGACATCTGCACCGCGGTACAACCATCCCTTCTCCCAACATTTCTTCAGGAATGTCCAGATCATAAAGTTATTTTCGTTGGAGAAGGTGAAATAGCTGCCTCCCAGCTCTGGCAACCCCAGACGTCCGACAATCTGTTCAACCGTGCCCGTGACCTGTCCTTCAGGTCCTTTTACAGTGATGACTTGAGATGGGTCTTCTGTCATTTTCTCAGCCAACCAGCTCAGCTGGTCGGGGTCGTTCCAATCCATCCAGTAGCCCAGGCGGATGGACTGCTCGGTCTGCACGGCGGCATAGCGCAGCACACGCTCTTTACACTTGAGCACGAAACATGCCAGCCCGAAGGTTTCAATATCCTTTTTGGATTTAAAGCCCAGTTCCCTCTCCACATTGACCTCAACCCACAGGCCCTGGCAGTCGAATCCATTCTGGTAACGAAGTTCGTGACCTTGCATCGTTTTGAACCGCAGATAGAGATCCTTGTAGGTGCGACCCCAACCATGATGTACACCCATCGGGTTGTTGGCCGTGATAGGGCCATCGATGAACGACCAGCGTGGCTCTCCTTCATGGAGTGATAGCATTTTCCGGAAGGCGTTTGTTTCCTTCCAGAATTTTAAAATTTCCAGCTCCTGGGCAGGGAAATCGACTTTCGGTGGTACGTCTTTAAAAGGCATCGTTGTGCTCCTTAGGGGTTAACAGCATAAAACCTCCATAGTTTACAGCAATGTTTTGACAAATGCAAATAAAAATAAGCCCGATCGATTATTAGGATCGAGCTTATGTCTATTCAGATGGGTATCTACAGATCTAATTGTGTATCGGGGTTGGTAATCTATCTACACTTTGCTGCGTAGCTTCCTTGCTCTCTTCGAGTAGTGAATCTAACTGGCGTCGGACCTCTTTAGCTGGCATTCCCTGTGATAGCTGCCATTCGCTCAAGAGCAGGTCCAAAGCATGGTTCATGATCGATGAATCATTTTCGTTAAGCTTGCGGATATGAGAACGCGCAGCCAGGTCACGAATGATACGGCACAATCCTTCCAATGTCCCCTCTTGCATTCTTTCGACTAGTTCGATCTGGCGTTGATGCCGGTCGTCAATGAGAGGCTCCCCGGGGCTTCGTAAAATCTTGTACAGTTTATTAAAATCAGTCCCCTCCATGATAAAGCGCAGGCTGCGCTCGTCTGCCCCAACTACCGGTACCCATAGGGTCAGTTTACTTACCTGGACAACATAGTACAGGCGCGACTGACCAGCCAGCTGCTTTTCTTCTAAGCGGAGGACCTCACCCGGACCGAATGTCCGGTGGACAACCTTATCACCAACCTGGAAAGCCATCATATCGTCCTTTCAGATAAAGGCTGCCAATTCTGGTGCCAATTGTACAATGAAGTTATGTTAGTACCGTCTTCCTCCCCGCCGGTCGTCGTAACGACCCCGAGTCCCACCCCGTTCTTCTTGAGGTCGCGCCATGTTAACTTTGAGAGCACGATTATGCAGCATACTGGAGTTGAACATTGAGACCGCTTTTTCTGCCTCGGCTTGAGTGTCCATTTCGACAAAAGCGAATCCGCGGGAGCGACCAGTATCGCGGTCTTTGATGAGGGTGACTGATGCGACGGTTCCTGCCTGAGCGAATAGTTCCCGCAAGTCATCCTCTGTGGTTTGATAAGCTAAATTGCCAACGTACAATTTCTTTTCCATGGTGGCCTCCGCTTAGTCATGGAAAAAACCGCCATACACAAAGCCTCGGCGGTTTTTTTATTTAAACCTCACAAAGCAACTTGTATCCTTATTCAATTGTACCATATATCCAGTTAA
>CAZPWU010000375.1:0-3287 GCA_964590325.1 uncultured Anaerolineaceae bacterium
GCTATTATTCGGGTGCGAACCAACAGGTTATACTCATGTCCTTATCTACCCTGATATCAACAGGGCTCTGATTTCCAACATAGTCCCCCGTCCAGCCGACGAATACGTAGCCTGGATTAGGAGACGCTATTATCGTTATTATAGTCCCAGAGTTGACTTTAATCGCTGTGAGATAGCCTCCCCCAGGAATAATAGAGACGTCCCCGTTACCGATTATTGAAATTGTTACTGTACAGATTTTTGGTTGGAGGAATACGAAGTATGTTACCCCCAACCCTACGACGATGATTACGCCTCCGACTATTGCCATTATTGTTAATTTATTCAGGGTATGAACGCTCCTATTTTTAAATTATATTATTGTTAAACTAATAAGGATTTAGTCGCGCGCGTGAAACGACTTCGTTTAGCTTAAAGTATCGCATTTTTTCAGAAATGATCAGTTCATGTAATGAATACTCCCAAAAAAAATTGTTACACTTTTTTAAAACAATCTCAATTTAAATACGCCTACATCTAGTTATAATTTGATGTAAAAAAAATATGGCAGTAAACGAAAATAGACGTGCTATCCCGTTTCATGACGGTTTTCCTTTGAATAATAAGGATAAAATTGCTTTAATAATGGAAAAGATGGGTACTTTTCAGAAAATCATGTTAAGAAATAGAGGCTATATTAAAGTAGATAAAAAAATTATATCCGATGAGTTAGGAGGTAAATTACCTCTATATGTTTTTCTTTGTGAGAAACATGGACTCCAAATGGGTCATCCAAGTGGTTATAATGAAATTTTACTTTGCGAAGAGTGTCTGAAGGAGGATATCAACTTATAAGCTTATTTTTCAACTATACTTTACAATTTATTTTCTTCTATCAAGGAATAGACGCTTGATATAGATTCGGTTTCCACAATTATATTATAAGCGTTTTTCTATTTATGGTTTCAGGCTACTTAAATGTCATTAGATTTGGCTACTATTCCGTTAGAGGAAGAAAAAAAAGCGAGTACGCCTACTACCGCAAGACCTCTTCCTGATGCGTTGCCATTAGATAATAAGGAAAAAATAGCTTCATTGATAAACAAAATGAGTTCTTTTCAGAAATTTATATTACGAGAGAAAGGCTATATTAAATTGGAAAAACAATTATTAGGCGATGATTATAGAGATAAATTACCCATGTATCTTTTTACTTGCGAGAAACATGGGTTTCAAATAGGTTATCCAAGCGGCTTTAACGAAATATTACTTTGTCCAGAGTGTTTGAAAGAAGATTTTTGCTAGGAATTACTTATGATATACCTATTATTATACTTTTTAGATACGATATTAGTAATTTTTAGTTTCGCGCGCGCTTCAGGAGATCTAGGTCGAGGATAAGTTTTGCCTCGTCTGATAAGCTCATCGTTAGTCTTCTTGCAGCTCATAGGTTGTATAATACACCGAATTTATCAAAAAGTTCCGATTAATTTACATGGCAACTAAACATTATTTCTAAATAATGTTATGGATACTATACCCGAAGAGAATATAAACGCGTGGCTATTCTACATAGAATCACACGAGATCTAAAAGAAAAAAAGGTTAACTCTCCCAAAATGTTCACAAAAGGGTTCCTCTCAGAGGTTAGATGCAGCGCGCTTCGTAAGGGGGTCTGGTATAGAGCCCTTGACAGCGTCGAGCGAGGTATCCTTTCTATCTCCGCTAAAATCATTGATACTGTAAAGAGCGATGTACTGAACTCTCTGTTAGTGAAGATCATTGCTAAGCTCAGGGACTTTTTCAAGAGTGGCTTCGTCCGGCATTTTGAACAGTTTGGGATGGAGAGGATGAAGATAATTCAAGCCCAGGCGATCGTATTTGGTTACAAAGGAGCCGAGCAACTTAGTAAGGACCTCAGTTTTATTAAATATTTGATGTTCCTTGATTATAATCAGCCTATTGGTTGGAGGATTTATTAATAGTCAAAATGGGAAAGTAATCACGGATGCAGACAGATCCAGGCTCAATCGAGCAAACATGTAGCCACTCTTTGAGGCGAGACACGGAGGTTAAACCAATAAAAACCAATTACATTACGAGGAACAACTGGTCTCAATCATCGATAAAATCGAATTTAACCCTAAATCAAGAAATTGCATCGAATCAACAACCTTCAGATACTTCGAATTTACAGGTGGATAAGTTGGATAAACCAAAACCCATTGTTTTCGCATGTGTCCCGGCAATCAACGAAGAAAAGAGCATAGGAAGCATCATCCTTCAAACATTAAAATATGTGGATGAAGTGTTTGTCTGCGACGACGGGTCAGTAGATCAGACTGGCGACTTAGCAGAAGCTCTCGGCGCCATCGTGATTAGGCACGAAGTAAACCAGGGTAAGGGCTCTGCACTAAGAGACCTATTTAATGTCGTCCAAAAGCTCGGTCCTGACGTCGTAGTGGTCCTCGACGCGGACGGCCAGCACAATCCCAAAGATATACCGGGGGTCATAGAACCAATATTAAAAGGGGAGGCAGATATGGTCGTCGGATCTAGGTATGTTAAAGGCTCCAAGACCGATGCCCCTCTCTATCGTCGTATAGGCCTTCGTTTATTTAGTGGATACCGTAAAAATGGAGTGCGAGATGTCCAGAGCGGCCTACGTGCTTTTTCTGGAAAGGCTCTAGCAATCGTTTCGAAAGCCAAAGCCGACAATTTCGGTGTTGAAACTGAGCAAGTTTTCCTTGCCCAGAAGCATGGGCTAAGGATGAGTGAGGTTCCAGTTGAGATAAGGTACAGAGGTGTCGTGAAACCATCAAAGACACATCCCATCGTCCACGGAGCACAGATCATCAGCACAATAATTCGACTCGTTACTGATGAGCGGCCCCTTCTTATTCTAGGGGTGCCAGCCTTTATTTTATTATTTTTAGGTACAATAAGTGGCTTATTCCTATTTTATTATTATGCTTATGGCAATTATTTCAGCTTACCATTCGCCTTATCTTTAACAGTTTGCTTCGCGGTCGGTACACTACTGGGAATATCCGCGTTGGTTCTCTACGCGTTATCCAGGATTAAACACAAGCTAGAGCAAGAGTGAATCTCTTAAGGTGGAAAATATTTTTATATCTCTTTGATTGGTCTTACGCAATGTCTAGAATATGTGGTTAAGAATAATTGAGAGTAAGGGAAAAAAGTCAAACGTGCAAATGCTAAAAAATAAGTCATTATTTATTTTTGGATCTATTTTGCTTATTTTTATATTTTCAGTTAGTGTTATCACTGTGATGTGGCCACGATCT
>CAZPWU010000376.1:0-1195 GCA_964590325.1 uncultured Anaerolineaceae bacterium
GCGTGGATACCTTCTTACTTGATTCTCTGGCCCAGGAACACCATGGCACGAGTACCTATATCTCGTCCGTAGAACGCCTGGATGAAATCCTTTCCACCTTCTATGCCAAGATCAGCACACCTGTCTTAACTAATTTAAATATAGACTTTGGCAGCTTATCTACCTATGACCTGTACCCGGCACCTATTCCCGACCTGTTTGCAGGATCACAGCTCATCCTGGTCGGTCGTTACCGCGCAGGCGGAACAACAGAGGTGACGCTCTCCGGGGATGTAAACGGAAACAGGCAAACCTTCAGATTCCTGGAACAGGCTTTTACAAAAGATAGCCGCGGCGATAACGAAGTCCTACAGGCATTACCCCGGCTGTGGGCAACCCGAAAAATCGGCTACCTTCTCAGCCAGATCCGTTTGCACGGACCCGACCAGGAGACTATCGACCAGATCGTGCATTTGAGTGTTCGATATGGTATTGTTACACCCTATACATCGTATCTGGTGACTGAAAACCAACCCCTGGGTGCGGCTGCCCAAGAACGCATTGCAGGAGAGCAGTATAACCAAATGCAAGCTGCTCCGACAGCAGCACCTTCCGGTCAGGATGCGGTGAGGAAAGCTGCTGAACAGGGCTCACTGGCTGGTGCCGGTGTCCCCGAAGCGCCTCCAGCCGAGGCAGCCGATCTGGTCCGCATCATTGGATCAAGAACTTTCGTCTTCACCAATGGCACCTGGGTGGACACAGCATTTGATCCCGAAACGATGCAGACTGTCAAAGTCTCTTTCCTCTCAGAGGATTACTTCGCCCTGGTTAAGTCCCGGCCCGAATTAGCGGCTGCCTTCGCCTTGGGTGAGTGGGTGATTGCATTATCAGATGGGAAATCTTATGAGGTTGTAAGCACTGGCACACCAACAGGACCGGTTGTCATACCGCCGACTTATCCCCCTGGTCCTACAGCGATGGCTCCTACAGGGCCTGTAGAAACCATCACTCCTCCTTTGCCGACAGCTACCCCCGCACCTGGCAGCTTACCCTGTACAGGTAGCTTACTGCCTCTGGTAATGTTACTGCTTGGTTTAATTGTCAAACGCACCTTGAAACATTAACCAATAATGGCATTCATTTTGCTTAGCTCATGTTGATACTTTTTGTCATATAATCCTGACCAGCGGTGTTATTTTATTAAGCGCAATGAGGC
>CAZPWU010000376.1:1295-3287 GCA_964590325.1 uncultured Anaerolineaceae bacterium
ACTTTTTGTCATATAATCCTGACCAGCGGTGTTATTTTATTAAGCGCAATGAGGCGCGGAGGTCACCGGTGGCTTTGACAGCAGATGAGGTATACAGTAAAACGGCCCATGATACCGACCAATCTTTCGAAGCTGTTTTCCAGGAGCATTGGTCTCGAGTATTCGGTGTGCTCTATCGGTTAGTAGGTAACAGGGCTGAAGCGGAGGACCTGGCGTTGGAAACCTTTTGGCGGCTGTATCAACACCCTCCCGCCCATGAAGACAACCTCACGGGCTGGCTGTATCGCGTCGCTACCAATCTGGGATATAACGCACTACGAGCATTGAAACGCCGGGAACATTACGAGCAAAAGGCTGGGATTGAGGTGCTCGATGATGCTCCGCCGTCCGATCCTTCTGAGGAGGTTGAGCGTGCACAGAACCGTGAACAGGTCAGTAGGGTGTTGGTCCGGATGAAACCTCGCTCAGCCCGGATATTGATTTTACGTCATTCTGGGCTATCTTATGCTGAAATTGCGGCAGCGCTTAATATCCCTCCGGGTTCGATGGGTACACTGTTGGCTCGCGCGGAGCGTGAGTTTGAAGAAAGATTTATGCGAGAAGGAAGGTAGCCATGCATCTGAGCGAAGGCCAGCTTAAAGCCTATATTGATAAGGAATTAAACGGCACTGCACTGGAAGAAGACCAGGCACACCTGGATACCTGTGAGCAATGCCAATCCTCTGCCAGGGAAATACTCACCCGAACCGGAAATGTAAGTGAGTACCTGGCAATATTATCGCCTCAGCGTGTTGATTCCCCAATCCCAACGAGGGTGGCTCGTACTCGGCTGGAAGCTTATGTTTCAGAAAAGGAGAATAATAGAATGTTTAATCAACTCTTTACTCGAAAGTTCCGTCCAATTTGGATGATCCTTGGAGTTGTCGTTCTCTTATCGGTATCACTGGCATTCCCCCAGGTACGCGCGGCTGCGGTAAATTTCCTGGGGCTGTTCCGAGTGCAACAGGTCACAGTTGTACCTATAAATCCAGCTAACCTTCCTCAGAGTATAGGTCAGGCTGAACCACTAATTCAGCAGCTATTCTCGAATGATATGCAGGTCGAAAAAGGAGGTGAGAGCCAGGCAGTAGCTACTGCGGCTGAAGCCAGTAAGATGGCAGGTATCCTGGTAAGGCTGCCAGGTGATCTAGAGGGACAGCCAAAGTTATCTCTCCAACCTGCCTCTCGGATGTCCTTTAAAGTTGACCTGCCTCAAATTCGGGCTATCTTACAAGAAATTGGCCGCAGCGATATTCAACTTCCCGATAACCTCGATGGCGCTACGATCACTGCTGAGCTGCCTGCATCCGTGACCGCTACTTATGGTAATTGTAAAATGACCCCCCAGGAAGCCCGACAATCCGGCTTCGATCCGGATGACCCTGCTTCCTGGCAAACGGACTGCACCATATTCGTGCAGTTATCCAGCCCAACCGTTTCAGCTCCCGCTGGGCTGGACGTCGAGAAGATTGGTGAGGCCTTCCTGCTCCTGACAGGTATGTCTCCTGCAGATGCCCAACGCTTCAGCCAGACCGTGGATTGGACGACCACATTGGTTATCCCGGTTCCCAGTTCTGCCTCTTACCAGGAAGTGCAGGTGGATGGTGTGACTGGGGCGCTGATCCAGGAATCAAGTCCCCAAACCAGCAACCCTCATTACATATTAGTGTGGGTAAAGAATAGTGTGGTTTATGCCCTCGAAGGTCAGGGAGATGCGACGAATGCTCTAGCGATAGCAAATTCGGTGAAATAACAAGCTATCAGTGGTCAGCTTACTGCAATCAGCTAGAATATAATAAGAATTTTAAACCTTTCCGAATGCGGTTTTTGTGAGTTAGGACTTACGCAGTTCGCAAAGGAACTACCGAAAATATGGGTGCTGGGCGGGTGTATGCCTGCCCAGCACCCATATTTTCGGGCTTTTCTCGTTCAACTGAGTAACCCTTATGAGTA
>CAZPWU010000377.1:0-3283 GCA_964590325.1 uncultured Anaerolineaceae bacterium
AGTTGGGAGATAGACTCGCCGGCTCCTGGATCCTGCTTCTAAGATCGGTGCGACCAGGAGGGCCGGACCGAACATGAATTGGTGTTCTTGTTCAACGGCGACCGGCTCGTCGGGGAAGTCGATGCACATAGCGCGCGTGATCGGGGTCCCCTTTTCGGTAACCAACCGAGCACAGCTATAAATGTACGGCATCAACCGGTAGCGAAGCTTGATAAAGTCCGTAATGATCTTTTCCGCTTCGGAACCGAAAGACCAGGCCTCATTGGCGGGGCGGGTGCCATGGGTGCGGAAGATCGGGCAGAAAGCGCCCCATTGAAACCAGCGGATATACAGCTCTGGTGTAAAATGCTCGTTGGTGAAAAATCCACCGATATCGGTCGTCCAGTACTGTTGCCCTGAGAGGCACACCCCCTGACCGATCACTACCTGGTCACGCAGCACATCCCAGGTAGCTGAGATATCACCGGACCACATGGCTGCACCATTGCGTTGAATGCCGGCATACGCGGTGCGGGGTAGTGAAAAGACCCTTTCCTTAAAATCCCGGCGCTGGTTTTCGTAAAGCCCTTGTGTCCACAAAGTTGAGTAGATATTATGGACCCGTTCGCGTGGACCCAGGTGGCTCTGGGTGCCAACTGGATGGACTTCTAACTCTCCCATATCAGTCCAGTACCCGCGAATGCCATCTTGATACAGGCGTTTGATCTCATTCCACCAGGCATCCCTGGCCTGCGGGTTCGAATGGTCAAAAGTTGGCCGAGAATCCTGCGGAGTCTGGTTGAGGTACCCTTTCGATCGGAATGTTTCGTATTTAAGGGAATTTATATCGATAAAGGGATGCTGAGCTTGTATCACATGGAACCCCAGGTCTGCCAGCTCCTTCAGCATACCTTGTGGGTCAGGCCAATCCGGTTTAAACCATTCCAGGTCCCCGAATTCCTTAAACCACAGCCAGTCGATAACCAGTGTATCACAGGGTATCTGTCGACGACGGTATTCTCTAGCAATCGATAACAGCTCGGCTTGAGTTCGATAGCGATTCTTGCATTGGATGAAGCCCAAAGCCCACTTTGGCGGTAAAGGCGCATGACCCGTTAAATCAGCATATCCTGCGAGGAGATCATCGATCGAATCCCGGCAGACGATCCACAGATCCATTATTCCCTGATCGAGCAGGATGGAGAGCCGGTCGGGGTGAGTTTCCCCTGAACTGGCTGCCCAAGACCAGGGAGGCGGTGACCAATTTCTTGATGACTCCGGGCCGGGCTCTGCAACCTGGGCCCGACCAATCGCAAATCGACTCGCCCAGGAACTGTTCAGGAGTATTGCATAACCACGGTTGGATATCAGGAACGGGATTCCGCCATTTCCGCTACGGCGGAAACCACCCCATTCATGCCACATGCGCCTTTCCTGGTCACGATGGTTTAATCGAGCCATTGGGTCCTGACCAAGACCGCAAATCTTCTCTTCAGCTTCCAAGACGAAACGGGCTATGCTCTCATCACTATTAAATTCAACCATCCCCGGGGATGGTGTTGACAAGATCAGTTTCCCACTATCCTTGTATACTCGCATCGACAGCGGGTCGAGAGATACATCAACCCGGAGTGTGGCGGTTATAATGGTCAGGCTGTGAGAGGATTGGATAAGGTTAAAATCTATGGCGGGTGGGATATTTTGGATCACAAAGGTTTCTTCGCTCAGAAGTGTCTCCCCGCGGTTAAACCTTAGACGAAAGATATCATCGGAGGTGAAAGATAGCCCGACAGTTCCCTCATCGGTCTGGAAGATCAGTTCATGGTCGAGTATTTGCCAGTGTTGCACTATTCCAATGGTCATGAGTCCCTTCCTGGTTCATCAGAATGCCTGGAGCTAGTGAACGAGTTGATGGTTAAGCATGACGTGCCTGAGTGATTACATTTTAAGTTTACCATGATTGGCTATATTCCCCATAGTTGGCGGTCGAAAAGTAGCCAGCCAGGGTGGCGACAGGCGTACTCAGCAGCACCAGTTACATCTTCGTTAAAATGCTATATAATCGAGTGGAGACGAGCGCGGAGTAAGGCAGCACTGCAACAGCCATAAATCTAATATATTTTACTCGTTGGGTGGATAGTAATGCTATTCAACTTTTACAACAAAACCAGCGAAAGGAAGAGGAGAATATGCCTTCCCCTGCCAAGGTACTCGAAGCTCTAAATACTAAGCAGGCAAACCAGATTCTAGCAAAACTCTATGGGGAAAAACCTGTTCGATTGGATAGCCAGCACCAGCGATATCGTAATCTGATCACGCAATTCATGTCACTGTTCCCGGAAAGAGATGATATAGTGCTCTTCAGCACTCCGGGCAGGAGCGAGGTCGGAGGAAATCACACCGATCACAACGCTGGAAGGGTGCTGGCTGCAGCCGTCGACCTTGATAATATTGCTGTAGCAGCTAGAAATGATACTGCAAAAATCACAGTCTATTCCGTAGGATATCCGGTCGTTGTAATCGACGTTAATCAATTAGCCCCGATCGAGAGTGAAAAATACACCTCTTCGGCTCTCATCAGAGGGGTGTGTGCCAGGATGAAGGAATTAAGCTACGAAGTTGGTGGCTTTGATGCCTGTGTTACCAGCGATGTCCTTAAAGGCTCAGGGTTAAGCTCGTCCGCAGCTTACGAAGTGCTGATCGCCAGCATCCTCAACCATTACTATAATCATGACCGGATCGAGGCCATCTTACTCGCCCAAATCTGTCAGTATGCTGAAAATAACTACTTCGGCAAACCCTGTGGGTTGATGGATCAAACCACCTGTGCTGTGGGTGGGTTTGTGACCATCGACTTTAAAGATTCTAATAACCCGGTTGTAAAGAAGGTCGTTTATGATTTTTCTACCAGCGGATACACTATGGTGATTGTAGATACTGGGGGAAACCACGCCGACTTGACAGAAGACTATGCCGCTGTAGCACGTGAGATGAAGGAAATTGCCAAGGTATTTGGAGGGAAAGTGCTGCGAGAGTTTTCGAAAGAGAAGGTGCTCGAAAATATCTCTTATCTGCGTATAAAAGTGAACGATCGGGCAATACTGCGCGCCTTCCATTTTTATGATGATGACCAGCGGGTGGTAGACCAGGTGGCAGCTTTGGAAAATAATGATTTTCAAAAATTTTTAGACCTGGTTATCGAGTCCGGTCGCAGCTCATGGATGTTGCTGCAAAATAGTTATACGAGTAAAAATGTCACCGAGCAGGGGATATCACTCGGGTTAACCGTCTCTCAAAATCTATT
>CAZPWU010000378.1:0-3254 GCA_964590325.1 uncultured Anaerolineaceae bacterium
GCTGTAATAGCGGTAAGGCGTACCGGAGAGATCTTGTTCCACAGGTGGCGCGGCGATAGGGCCGAGACACGCAGGTAGTTATCGGTCAGCCCGCTCAGCTCCCATCCCTGAGGTCCTAAAGTAGTGGCGCTTTCCCAGAGGACGCCCAACTCTTTCTCCATAAAGCGTCTCTGATAGATGGCAGCAGCCTCGTCAAGGACAGTCCGCATCCGGGCATTGCGTTCTTTACGAATGGGGTGCGGCACCCGCGGGGTCATGCGCGCCGCAGCCGTGCCGGGGCGCTCTGAATACGTAAAGACATGCCCGCCGGCGAACTGTATCGCATGCACAAATGCCAGGCTCTCGGTAAATTCTGCCTCATCCTCGCCGGGGAAACCAACGATGATATCGGTGGTGATGGCGACATCCGGGATAGCGGCGCGCGCCGCGGCCACCAGAGCTGCGAAGGCGTCTGGCTTGGTCTTGCGGGCCATGCGCTGCAGGGTGACTGTACAGCCCGACTGCAGGGGCAGGTGCAGGTGGCGGCACAAGCGTGGGTCCTCCCACAGCCGGAAGAAATTCTCGTCCAGGTCCCAGGGCTCCAGGGAGGACAGGCGCAGGCGAGGCACTTCGGTCTGCTTGAGGATGGCCTGCACCAGGGTATCCAGTCGCTGGGAAGGAGCAAAGTCGTGCCCCCAGGAGCCAAGGTGGACCCCGGTGAGGACGATCTCCTGGGCACTGCCGCGCAGGGCGGCGCGGATATCCGCCAGCACCTCGGCGACCGGACGGCTGTGCCCGCCTCCGCGCGCCAGGGCCGTGACGCAGAACGTGCAGCGGTTGTTGCAGCCATCCTGCACCTTGATAAAGGCCCGCGTGCGCAGGCGCGCCCCGGGGATAGGTTCGCGTTCGACCGGTTCCAGGTCAAGTGCATCGACCGGGATGTGTAACAGGTCGGGTACCAGGGTGTCTTTGACTGCGTTGGGGACCACATATCTGACGCCCGGCAGGGCGGCGGCTTGCTGCGGGTTGAGCGTCGACCAGCAGCCGGTGACCACGATCTCTTCCACGCCGGCGCGGGCGGCCTGGCGGATCTTCTGGCGCGAGTCAGAGGCTGCCTCCGCTGTCACCGTACAGGTGTTGATCACTACCAGGTCGGCCTGATCGGGGCTGGCGACCAGTGCGTGCCCGGCAGCCCGGAATTGGCGGGCGTAGGCCTCTATCTCGCTTTGGTTCAGGCGGCAACCGATCGTATCGAGGTATATTTTCATTTATGGTTTAAGGACAGAGAAATTGTCGAAGAGGACCGCCACACCCGGAGCAGCAAAGGTACCGGCGATCAGGCCGACATCCCCCGAGGTGAAGTCGGCATCCTGGACTTTTGCGAGCTTCACGCCGTTGGCGTATAACGTTAAAGTATTACCCACGCAGTCGGCGCGGATGTGGTTCACCGAGCCGCCTTTACGGATGGCCGCGCCTGGCTGGTAATCATTCATCCCGATCAGGGTCATATGACCACCTTTAAATTTACCGATAACGTAATAACCATCGCTGGTGATTTTCATAAAATAAAAATTATCAGCATCCTTATACTTGCAGATCAAACCGAAATCGCTGCTGTCGGAGCCATGAGTTTTAGCGGCATCCACCTCGACCCGTACATCGCCAAGAGTTAAGCCGGGCACGGTGAAGTAATCAGCGGTTGGCGCGTTAATGACAACGCGCAAACCACCGCCGGCATATTCGGTCACACCAGACCTGTCCTGGCTGAGCTTCCAGCCAGCGGAGGTGGTGGAGAAATCATCCTGGAAGAGGACGCTCCCAGGCGCGGCATTCTCTACCGAAGGTAAGGCCTGGCAGGCCGCTAAAGCCAGGCCAATGACGATCAAGATGGCGAGCTGATGAGAGTATCTCATGTCTGGGTCTAGGGAAAATAGCGTAGGAGCAGGCGTTGGGCCTGGTCGGCGGTCGGTGTGTCGGGCGACAATGCGAGGGCGGTATCGAGCTGTTGGCGGGCGCGCCCGGCCTCGCCTTCCAGGAGATATACCTGGCCAAGATGCAGGTGAGCCGGAGCGTAGCCGGGGTCGGTCTGCAAGGCACGCAGCAGGAAGCGTTCCGCATTGAGTGTGTCATCGAGCATGAACAGGGCCTGACCCATTAAATCCAGGGCGCGCGGATCATCCGGAGTTAAGATTACAGCCTGGCGGGAGGCAGGCAGGGCGATCTGGCGGATCTGAATCTGATACTGGAGTGAGAATTCCGCCAGGATGCGCCAGTAGGTTGCATCCTTCGGGGCCAGCTCCACAGCGCGCAGGTAATGTCCCTGAGCAGCCGGCATGTCACCCGCCGCAGCCAGGGTTTTACCCAGCTCAGTTTCTAGGGTCGGGTTGGCCGGATCCAATTTGGCAGCCACGCCAAGGTAGGTTAACGCCTGGTCATAGCGTTCCTGGCGCTGCCAGTACATCGCCAGGAAGAGGTTGGTCGAGAGGGATGCCGGATCGATGCTCAAGGCCTTTTGCAGGTCGGAAAGGCCGTCATCTGTAGATGTCGAGCCTGTCTTAAAGTGCTGGAGGGCTTCACCCAGGTAGGCCCATGCTTCAGCATAGTCAGGTCGGGCTAGTGTCGCCTGGCGGAATGCCTCGACCGCCATCTCCCACTCGTTCAGGGAGGCCAGGGCGCGCCCGGCTGCCATGAGTGCGTAAGATGGCTCATCGCTCAGACGGGCGGTGTTGATTTGACGCTGGATTGCCTGGCTCGTGCCTGCCAGGGAGGGATCGAGCTCGGCTGCCTGGATCAGGTAGGCCAGAGCGGATTCGGGCCGGGTAGCTGCCAGCAGGAGGCCTAATTGGTAGCAGCTCTGCGCATCGTTGGGTTGAAGCACCAGCAGCGCTTTCAGGTCGGCGATCGCGGCGGTGTAATCCTGCAGGGAGCGGTGGGCCTTTACCAGGCGGGTATATACTTCTGGAGAGGGAGGGGCGCTTTGCCAGATCCGGATAGCGTTGGGAAGGTCACCGGCTGCCTGGTAGGCATCGCCCAGGTCGATGCGCCCGGCAGAGCTCAGACCGCCTCTGGCTGCGGCCTGTCCCAGGTAGTTGATGGCAGCCCGGGGATCACCTCCCTTAAGGGCCGATCGACCGGCCAGTTCCCACAGGTCTGTACGCCAGGGATAATAATCGGCGGCTCGGGCGAGGCTGACTGAGGCGCTCAAAGAGGCACCTTTGCTGAGATAGCGATAGGCCTTCTCAAGCTCACGCTCTGCGGCGTGGGGGCGCGGCGAA
>CAZPWU010000379.1:0-3237 GCA_964590325.1 uncultured Anaerolineaceae bacterium
GCGGGCGCTCTCAGCGGTCACTGGAACTCCGCTGGCGTTGGCATAAGGTATCTCGATACCACTGGCAAAACGGATGCCAGGCAGTTCGCTTGCCCATTCCGATGAAGACCGCCCCGTTTCGTCGCCGGTGTTCCAATCTTTACCAAATGGCAGGTTATTTTTAAGCAGATAGGGTAATGGTCCCTTGCGAGTCGCTTCGAGGATGGCACTGAAGGCTTCAACCTTGGGCCATAATACTTGGCCGCGATCCCCAACAAAGCAGATGAATTCATGGTAATCCCCACGAATCCAGGGGCAGTGCAGATCGAGGAAGAAGTCAAGCTTGTTATCAGACCAACGCGAGGTCAATTCACGCAAGGTGCGCACTTCCGGATAAATTGATTCGCTGCCATAATCGCGATTGTGGTCATGCGGTCTACGGCGTTTGCCCTGGTCGCCATCTTCCACACCGTCCTTATCCATGAAGGCGACGACCAGGAAAGCGACGTGCTCCCGCAGCCAGCGGCCCGTATCGGAGTCCTCCATCACCTTATCGATCATCCCTTCCAGGCTATAACTCGCCATCATCTCGCAGCAGTGGTGCCGGCAGGTCAGCAGCACATGATAATCCGCTTTCCCACCCAGGTGCCCTGCATACAGGAGCTCAACCGGACGACCTTTGCGAGACTTGCAAAGGACATCCTGTCTCAGCCCGGGATGGCGAGGGTATTTACGCATGAAATCCTCGAAATTGGCCTGCACATAAGGCATGCCAAACGAGAAACGGACTTCCTGGCTGTTTAAGGGTACCAGGTAGCTGAAGGTCTGTCCCTCGACGTGCTCCAAACCCAACCAGCGCCAGCGCTGGCCACGATCCAGGCTGACCGCCGGGCCGCGCACACCGATCGCATCGCTGCCGGTGAAATGGATTTTGACGTTGCGACCTGCGGCCCCTCTAAGGCGAAAATACCAGTAGAACCAGTCTATCTCTGTGTCGCGCAGGTCTTGATGAAGGTGGATCGTATCCCATTCAATAGCATCCAGAACGATGTTGCCGCCTGGGAAGTCGCAGTCAATGGTGATTTTATCCTCACTCATCCTGTCCTCTTTTGCTGTTAGTGATAAGGATCTCTGGGATTTACCGTGGAAAGGGTCATGTATGGGGGTGTGAGCGGGCGTTCGCCCGCTTAATTCGTGCATAGCGCAGGAGCAGGCTGCCCGGTGCTTCTGCAATGGCAATCGAGAGCCGCGCCAATTCCCGGCCGCTCATGCGCGTGTGAGGTGCCTCCGGGTAGCCGGCGCTCAGGCTCACGTCATATCGACCGTCGGGATCTACACATCGCAGCTCAACTTCCATCGACGAGAACGGGCTGCGGTGGCGGCGGAAGAACATGGCAATGCCAGCCTGCAAGTCCTCACGGTGGAGCTGCCATGCGCACCAGTCGTGATAGGAGACGGTCAAAGGCAGCAACAGATAAAAATCGCCCAGGAAGAACGGGCGGATGCTCTTCCACTCAGCGATGGCAGCCTGGGCTTCCGCTGTGGGGAAATTATCGTTCAGGAGGGTCTTGCCCTTCGCCATGACATCGTTGGGGTTCACGATAACTGTTGTTTCATCGTCGGGGAAATCCTGGTGATCGATGTGGCAGCCGAACGTGAAACCGCCGATGATCTGGCTGCGGGTACTGTAGGGGGTAAAGTTCCACACCCCACCGCCGAACAGCGGGACCCAGCGAGCCAATCCCGCGTTGATGCATTGGGCGCCTACATGCAGCCCGAGGCCGGAGCGCAGCCCGATGGTATCGGAGAAATCGCTCGGCCAGAGCGGCAATGAGCGTGAAAGCGTTTCGAGGTCGATCCGCCTGCCGCCGCTGGCGCAGTTATCGATCCACAGCTTCGGGTGGCGGCGGCGCAGCTCGTCCCAGAGAGCGTAGTGACCCTGGACATAGCAGATCTCCGCCATACCGATCCGGTCAGGCGTGTCGGCAGCCTGCCAGTAAGGCAGCGGATCAAAATTGAAGTCCTGCCGGTAGATGTCGACGCCGTTCTCGGCGATGAGTCCCGAGATCAGGTCGGTGATGTACTGCCTCGCCTCGGGTAGCCCCAGATTCAAGAGCAGGTTGGTGGGGTCTTTGTCGCTGGTCAGGAGGTATTCGGGATGCTCCTGGTGCAGGAGGGAATGCGGACGGACGCGCTCGGGCTCGAACCAGAGCACGAACTGCATGCCGGCCTGATGGGCAGCATCGCTGATCGGCTTCAGACCGCGAGGGAATTTCTGGCGGTTGACCACCCACGAGCCGACCTCTTGCCACCATTCGCCCTGTCCGCCATACCAGCAGGCGTCGATCCAGTAAGCTTCGGCGCCGAGGGCCGCCGTTTTGGGTAAGGCCGTCATCTCGAGCTGTTCTCCCGCTTTTCCGGTCAGATAGAAGTAGAACTGAAGGCACTGCGCGGTTGGCGGCATCACCAGCTTGCCGTCCAGGCGCGGGAGGTAATGCCCTATCAGCAGCCGCCGCAGCAGGTTGTTGCCCTTCTCTGCCTGTGTGCCCTCCCATTGCAGCGCCAGGATGCGCGGGGTGCGGATCTTCTCACCTGGATGCAGACGCAGGTGGGTGCGCTCCATTCCGGCAGCCAGCCGCAAAGAATCCATCGTCCGCTCAAACCTGGCAGCCCGCTGTCCCGACCATCCCACGGCAAGGAGCAGACCGCAGCCGCTGCGCTGCAGGTTCATGAAAGGTAACACACCGTTGGACGACCTGCCGCCGAACGGTGCCAGCGAATTTTGACTGTTTGGCAGGAGGTCCATGGTCGAGGGCAGAAAATCATCCATCCGGCAGGAGCTTCCGTTGGCATAGTGGAGCCGAAGGCGCTCTTGTGGCGGTATGGGAGTGGAGATGTCCAGGGGGAGGATGTCCGCAAGGAGCGGTGTATCCTGCGCGCCTCTATTCTCGAGCTCAACGAACCAGTCGATGGCAGGGAAGTCGGCAAACCTGCGGCTGTGGATGGTGACCTGCAGGCCAGTGTCCGGGTCGATAAACGTGACATGCGTCAGACTGCCATCAGGGGCTTTCTCGGTGGTGATCTGGCGCTGCCACCCAGCCAGGAAATCGCCGGAGCTACGCCCAGCATAATTGAACGATATCTGGGGGATTTCGGTGAAGTCTAGAAACGGCATAGGTTACTTCCTTTTACACCCGCATGTATTGGCTGAAGCGGCTGGCTACCTGCTCCCGGTATCCTCTCCCATGGTTGAATCCA
>CAZPWU010000380.1:0-3237 GCA_964590325.1 uncultured Anaerolineaceae bacterium
ACGATCAATTTAACTGATTATCTCCCCACTGGTGTCAGCGCTCCCACATCGCTAAGTCCTGGTTTAATCTATACACCACACCGACTGACCTGGTCTGGCAGCCCGGGTCTTGGGCAGCCAGTCCAGCTTAACTATACCGTCACAGCCATCGCCCCCTCGCGAACTGTATTATGGAATCAGGCCGTTATCACACAGACCAATGGCATGACGGATATAGCCGAAACCTGGGTTTATGTGGATCCTGTACGATTATTCCTCCCTTGTGTTCATTAATAAGACTCCTGAATACTTTGCTTGACACCTCGGCTCAAAGCGAGGTAAACTCACGCCAATAAAACCGAGTTAGAAAGGAGGCGCCCACAAATGAATAAAATCGTTAAACTTGTTCGAAATCGAGATAATTGTGTGCGCCTGTTGACTACTCGGTAATCTAATGCCGCTTTAAATGCATAAAGCCACGAGTGCAGACATGACCCGTGGCTTGTTTATTATTGTGGGTATATTGTAGGATAAGTTACCCTTATTAAGGATTAGAAAACAACTTAGTAGCAGCGTATACGGGTATTATCGATAAGAAATGCGGGTGGTTATATTGTTGCGGAAGAAACCCTTGAGCAGGTGTCGATGGTCAACACCAGCTATACCGGTCAGCAAATAAGGAAAGTGTTATCAGTAGAAGCCGTGTATAATCATTCATCTAGGATTTAGCTGAATAAGGATGATAGGTTTATAAAAATTAGTCAAAGGAATCGTATAATAAAAAGAGGGTCAGATGAACCTGATAACAGTTAAAATACAAAAGCCAGATAACATCAACTTTATCCTCGGTCAATCTCACTTTATAAAAACCGTCGAGGATATACACGAAACCCTCGTCACTTGCGTACCAGGGATCAAGTTTGGCCTGGCATTTTGCGAGTCCTCCGGGAAATGCTTGGTCCGTTGGTCAGGGACCGATCCCGTTATGATCGACCTGGCTCAAAAAAATGCGATGGCGATTTCTGCCGGTCATTGTTTCATTTTATTCCTGGCAGAAGGCTATTACCCGGTTAATATATTGAACGCAGTAAAAATGGTGCCAGAGGTATGTCATATCTTCTGCGCTACCGCTAATTCTGCTGAGGTAGTTCTCGCCGAAACAACAGATGGGCGGGGAATCTTAGGGGTTGTTGATGGTCTCACACCTAAAGGGATAGAGGCAGAACCGGACATTACTTGGCGGAAGGGTTTCTTGCGACAAATCGGCTATAAACTATAAATATTGTGAAAATCGAGGATATTTGTCACCTGGAAAACGTGACCCGCGAACTATCGTCCGTGAACATTAATATGGTTTAATAAATGCAAATAATCCATACCATATTCCATGTATTAAAAGGTGAATTATGACAAAATCGATTGATGATTTAAAAGCTGCCTTTGCTGGTGAATCTCAAGCTAACCGCCGATACCTGGCCTGGGCAAAAAAAGCTCAGGATGAGGGTTATCCACAAATTGCCAAGCTTTTCCGTGCAGTTGCGGCAGCTGAAACGGTTCACGCCCACAATCACTTCCGCACTCTCGGTGAGATAAAATCAACCGCCGAGAATTTACAGGCTGCCATCGCCGGTGAGCATTATGAAGTCGTTACCATGTACCCTGATTTTATGAAAGATGCCGATGCAGAGGAAGACAAGAAGGCCTTTTCTTCATTCAATTTTGCTTGGCAGGTGGAAAAAGTGCATGAGGGGCTCTATCAAAAAGCACTCGATACCTTAGGTTCTGAGCAGCCGGACACAGACTATTATGTTTGCCCGGTCTGTGGATATACCCACGCAGGATCCGCAGCACCTGAGAGGTGCCCGGTATGCAAAACACCCGGATCGCGCTTTGAGCGAATTAGCTAACTAAGATAGACCACTGTTAATCGACAGCCCAGGGTAAATCACCTTGGGCTTTCTCGTATTTTATACTTATGAACATAAATCCCTATAAAAGATTGGCCGAACGTTTGGATGCTCTGCCCAATGGTTTCCCGCCCTCCGAGGATGGGGTTGAGCTGCGTTTGTTAGCAAAACTGTTTAGACCTGAGGAAGCAGCTCTCGCCTCTGAGTTACACCTATCCCTGGAGACGCCAGCACAAATTGCTGCCCGTATTGGCGGTGATTCAGCATCACTCCGATTGCAGTTAAAAAATATGGCCCGTCGCGGATTGATCACCGCGGGTCGAACGGAAAAAGGCCTTGGATATGGGCTGCTGCCTTTTGCAGTCGGCATTTATGAGATGCAGTTCAGCACAATTGACGCGGAATTCGCCCAATTATTCGAGGATTACTACCGTAAGGCATTTAACCAGGCACTTACTATCCAGCCTTCGATCCACCGCGTCATCCCGGTGAATGTCAGCATCCGAAATGATATGGAAGTGCGTCCGTTTGAAAGCGCAGCCGAAATCGTGTCCTCCTCCAGGGCCTGGGGAGTGATCAACTGCCTCTGCCGTACTCAAAAAGCCCTCATCGGTGAGCCATGCAATCATCCGCTGGATGTGTGTATGATACTCAGCGACACACCTGGCGCATTCGACAATAACCCAAATGTTCATGCCCAGACACTTGAAGAAGCCTTGGCAACCTTACAACGAGCTGCTGAAGCCGGATTGGTGCATTCTGTGAGTAATAACCGGGCAGGAATATGGTACATTTGTAACTGCTGCACCTGTTCTTGCGGTGTTTTGCGGGGTATGCGCGATCTGGGGATCGCCAATGTCATTGCTCGGTCTGCCTTTGTCAATCAAGTTGATGAAGATTTATGTATAAATTGTGGCACCTGTGTTGATCGCTGCCAATTCAATGCGTTAGCGTTGGATGATATCCTGCGAGTTAATGGCGTACGCTGCGTAGGCTGTGGGGTTTGTGTATTAGCTTGTCAAGAAGGGGCTTTACATCTGGTTCGCCGTCCGATGGGTGAAATTGTAGAAACACCATTGACTGAGGCTGAGTGGCGGAAGGAACGCGCGACCGCACGCGGCCTGGACTTGTCCGACGTTTTATAACTAAACAGCAAGGGTATTATGGCAGGCTATATCCTACTCGAGGGAGGGGCAGAATTCGGCGGTCAGATGGCTGATCCGGACTTGCGCGCTATCACCCTTGCCGGCGGATTCAACGCTCCGATCAGTGTCATCCCAGCAGCAGCCGCACCGGACAACAACCACCAACGGGCAGGTCATAATGCTTTAATATGGTTTAAAAAGCTGGG
>CAZPWU010000381.1:0-3227 GCA_964590325.1 uncultured Anaerolineaceae bacterium
CCTTCGAAGCAGCGCCTCCAGCATATAAGCAGTCACTTCGTAATCTGCAATCACACCATTGATTAATGGTCGAGTAACTTCGATCGACTCAGGAACGCGCCCATACATATCCTGAGCTGCTTTACCCCACTCGACCATTTTCTGCTCTTCAACGACAATTGCAGCGACAGTGGGTTCCTCAAGCACGATTTGTCCGCCCTCGGCAACTCGGATGTATATTGTGCCCAGGTCGATCCCTAAATCCTTAGAAAATAGAGCCATATTTACTTGGTATCTTTCTTTTCCACCCCAGGATGACCCGGGCTTTGACCCCTACGATATCGCTTAACAGCTGACAATCGCAGGTTTGATCGCCGGAGAGCCGCTTCAATAGCCATGTTTGCATCAGCTCCGAGCGGAGCACCTTGTTTTAGCAATTCAACCGCATGCTGCCTGGCTGATTCAGCCCGAGCGACATCGATTTCCTGAACATTCTCAGCTGCATCAGCCATAATTGTAATCAAGTCAGGTTGAACCTCGATAATGCCACCTGCAATAGTAAAAACTTGCTCTTCGCCTCTATAACGAACTCGTAGAAAGCCATATTTTAAAGTCGAAAGTAGCGGCGCATGGTTGGGTAAAATACCCATCTCACCACTCACGCCGGGCACGACGACAATATCTGCATCGCCTTCAAAGACCATACGATCTTGAGAGACGATTTCACAACGAATCGGCATAACTCCTCATAATTATTAGTACTACTTAACCACCCATTGCCAGACGATCTGCCTTCTCCACTGCCTCGTCGATATTTCCGACCATATGAAACGCCTGCTCTGGCAGATTATCATGTTTTCCGGTAAGTATCTCGCGGAAGCCACGGATGGTCTCCCGAAAGGGTACATACCTACCGGGGATGCTGGTATACTGCTCGGCTACGAACATTGGCTGAGAGAAGAAACGCTCAACTTTTCGGGCACGTGACACGGTGAGCTTGTCATCCTCGCTTAATTCATCAACACCCAGAATGGCGATGATATCCTGTAAATCCTTATAGCGTTGTAGTAGTCTTTGCACTTCACGTGCTGTATTGTAATGCTCTTCCCCGACAATGCGAGGGTCTAGGATCCGAGATGTTGATGCAAGGGGATCGACAGCCGGGTAAATTCCTTTTTCGACAATTGACCGTTCCAGAGCGATTGTCGCGTCCAGGTGAGTAAATGTAGTTACTGGGGCTGGGTCAGAATAATCATCCGCAGGGACATAAACAGCTTGCATCGATGTAATTGATCCCTGGCGTGTTGAAGTGATGCGCTCTTGAAGCTCGCCCATTTCGGTTGCCAGTGTAGGTTGATAACCCACGGCTGAAGGCATTCGGCCTAGCAATGCAGATACTTCAGAGCCCGACATACTGAACCGGAATATATTATCGATAAAAAGGAGGACATCGCGGCCTTCATCCCGGAAATATTCCGCCATTGAGAGGGCAGTCAAGGCGACACGCAGACGGACGCCGGGTGGTTCGTTCATTTGACCATAAACCATAACGGTATCTTTCATTACCCCAGACTCAAGCATTTCTCGGTATAACTGAGTCCCTTCCCGGGTACGCTCACCAACCCCGGCAAAAACAGAATTTCCCTTGTGTACCGTCGCAATAGATCGGATCAACTCCATAATAATAATCGTCTTTCCTACTCCTGCTCCGCCGAAAATCCCGGTTTTCCCACCTTTCGTAAATGGAGCGATCAGGTCAATAACCTTTAGTCCAGTTTCAAAAACATCTAACCGTGTTGACTGCTCAGCAAAGCCAGGGGCAGGTCGGTGTATCGGATAATATAGTTCAGCCTGGACAGGACCCTTTCCATCTACGGGTCGACCTAAGACATTAAATATTCGCCCTAAAGTAACAGGACCAACAGGGACACTAATCGGTGCCCCAGTGGTGGTTGCCGTCATGCCACGCTGCAGTCCGTCGGTGGTTTCCATCGCAACACAGCGAACCCAATTATTACCCAGGTGCTTCTGCACTTCGAGCACCAAAGAGGGACGGTCTTCGCGAGGTACTTCAACAGCATCATATACATTCGGAAGGTGTTCCGGTGGAAATTCCACATCGACTACGCCACCTAATATTTGGACTATTCGACCTGCTGCTTGAGCAGTGCTTACAGCCATGCTTGCCTCCAAAATAAACCGGTTATTAAGATACTTTACCTCTTCAAGATTGGGATGCTAACACTTTAACCAGAGCTTCTGCACCACCTGCGATATCTAACATTTCATTAGTAATGCCCTGCTGGCGGACTTTATTATATTCGAGCTGTAAGGCAGCAGCGAGTTCAACAGCACTGTCAGTCGCATTCTTCATTGCGACCATTCTCGCTGCATGTTCACTAGCTAATGATTCCAATATCGCCTGGTAAACCTGTAAGGCTGTAAATCGCGGCACAATTTCATCGAGGATTTCAGCTTCTCCTGGTTCATAGATATAAGAAGCGCTCGCACCCCTTCCCGAGGAGTGGAATGATTCTACGCGCCCTTCAACTGCACTTACATCAAGAGGTAAAAGTACCTTGATATCCGGAACTTGCCTGATCATATTAATAAAATCAGTGTATGCCAGAAATACTTTATCAACACGACCTAATATATACTCATCCACTGCCAGACGCCCGATAGCCGAAACATCAGCGAAAGAAGGTGCTGCAGGTAGATTGCTGAATTCAGCGATGACTTCCTTACGCCGACGGATCAGCATGTCTCGTCCCTTGCCTCCAACCGTTATATAACTTACCGGAACCGGATAGTTACTGAAACGTTGGAGTGTGAAACGCACGATGTTGGAATTATAAGCACCTGCCAAACCCCGATCACCAGTTATTAATATTACTAATATTCTTTGTTCTACTATGCGACTGGCAAGCAGTGGATGCAGGTTGGTATGGCCCGGCTGGATGGCAATATGGCTCAACACCTGCCATGCTTTGGAAGCATAGGGACGTGTATACATAACTGCCTGCATCGCTTTGCGTACCTTGCTAGCACTGACAGTTTGCAAAGCCCGGGTGACCTGAGAGATATTCTTAACACTGCGGATGCGATCCCTGATTTCGCGCGTGTTTGGCATACGCTATTGCCAGGTTGTCATAAAGGTATCAAGGGTTTGTCGTAATGCTGTCTCAATTTCGGGTGTGATACGCTTAAACTCAGTAATGGATTTTCTAATTTCAGGATGAGAAGTC
>CAZPWU010000382.1:0-3226 GCA_964590325.1 uncultured Anaerolineaceae bacterium
TGCCATCCTTTACGATCTCCGCTTGGAGGTCACATGAGATTTGTCAATCAATCAGGTCTAAATATCCAACTTGGCAGTTAAGGCTGAGACAGGTACAATCTGGTTATGGATAAACCTCGCTATCTGCCGGATCCAGACAGGCTGAGTGTGCTGGCAGCCACCATTATTCTGGCTTATACACTGACCCGGTTTATCGAGTTTCCAGAGCGCAACCTGTCTCTTCAATTGCCAGGAATCTATATCGCTTTTAATTTAAACATTTATACAATCGTAGCTGTCCTCGTTGCCAGTCTAACAGCAGCTGGAACAACCTGGCTGCTAGGCGACCATCCCGGCCTGATAGGTAAGATAACCCTACAGCACTGGATATTACCCGCTCTGACTGCCTGGATCATTGGCATTCCATTGAATCAAATCAATTTTAGCCTCACCTGGTGGTTTGTATTGGCCGTTGGAGGAGTCTTATTGACTTTAATCCTGGTAGCAGAATATATTGTTATAGATCCAGATGATATCCGCCAGCCATTAGCTACGGCTGGACTGACAGCGGTAGCTTTTGCTCTATTATTAGTATTGGCAATTACGTTACGATACGCGGGTGTTCGCTTATATTTGTTTCTGCCAGCCCTGACTATTGGATCAGGCTTGGTCTGCTTACGGGCAATGTACTTACGTCTTCATGGACGATGGACAGTTATCCAGGCTTGTATCGCATCATTGATCACCGGACAGATCGCAGCAGCACTTTATTATTGGCCTGTATCACCCATCACCTATGGATTATGCTTGCTAGGACCCGCTTATGCATTATCCAGCTTATTAAGTAACCTAATAGAAGAAAAACCGCTTCGTCAGGCAATCCTAGAACCTGCCCTAGCTTTACTGATTGTATGGGTTACAGCATGGTTAACCAAATGAACTCCCTACCTGGGACTAGATTGTGGTTGGGTCACAACCTTTGGGTACAGATGCTTGCTGATGTTACCCAACACTTACCTGAAGAGGCATGTGGCGTCATAACCGGGCAGAAAGGGCAGGCATTGGAAGTCATTCCTATAGAAAATATTTTGCACAGCCCTGTCGGTTTTAGAATGTCCCCAGATGATCAAGTGAAGGTACTACTACAAATAGAAGAGAAGGGATTGGATCTAATAGCCATTTACCATTCACACCCGAATGGGCCAGAAGAACCCTCAACTACTGATATAGCTGAAGCATACTATCCGGAAGCAGTCAACCTCATATGGTTCCCTAAAGAGGATCAATGGCAATGTCGAGGGTTTAGGATTATCAACGGAACAATAGAAGAAGTACCGATAATAATCACTTGAGCGCAACTTTTTTTACCACAATGTGTTAGATGAGTAAGACTATTAAAAGTAGGAGGAGTAGAATACCATGGATTTATTGTTATATGTTGGGATGCTTATTCTGGATTATCTTATTGGCTCAATCCCATTTGGGTTTATTATCGTCAGGTTACGTACAGGCAAGGATATCCGAAATGTTGAGAGTGGGCGAACAGGGGGGACAAATGCCATGCGAGCAGCCGGGTTATGGGCAGGTGTTGTAACCGCTATCCTCGACTTCATAAAAGGATCTGGTGCGGTTTGGTTAGCTAAAACCTTATTTCCATTGGCAAACCACCCTGGAAACGTCTGGTTGCATGTTCTCGCGCCCGTACTGGTCATCCTCGGTCATAATTACTCAATATTCCTCATTGAGAAGAATCAAAAGGGAGAGCTGCGCTTGAGGGGTGGAGCAGGCGGTGCGCCCTGTGTTGGAGGTGCTTTTGGATTGTGGGCGCCCAGTTCCTTTGTCATCCTCCCTCTGGCTGCAGCGATCTTCTACTTTATCGGATACGCCTCAGTTACCACAATGAGCGTAGCCCTGATCACAGCCGTGCTCTTTGCTGTCCTTGGTGGGATTGGGATGAACCCATGGCAATATACGCTCTATGGTATTCTAGCTGAGTTTCTGATTGTTTGGAGTTTGCGTTCGAATATAAAGCGTTTAATCGCTGGCAACGAACGACTTGTAGGATGGCGGGCACGACGCTTTAAAAAAGCCCCGGAAAATTAATCATCCGTCTGTCTATCCACCAATCTCCCCTAGTGCAGTTAAGATTACTCGATCTCTTCGTCTGCTTCTGCCTCTTCATAGCCCCCCTCATGGCCTTCCTGCGGGGAGGGTAAACCGTACATCTGACGGTATAAGGCCCTTAAATTCCGGCGATGGAGCTCCTCCGCTAATCCGCCAATCAGAACCCGGCTTTTCCCACATGACTCGACATTAATATCAGCCAGCATTTCCATAGGATACTTCCGACGTGCTGCTTTACGAACTGCTTTACGGATAGATGAAAGGTAAGCCAGGTTATCTTTGATCGCACCTTCAATCTCACCTCGCAAGACAATATCGCCATGTCCCTGGATTACATTTTCCAACCCCATCTTACCGATTTTTTTTAATGAGGTAATCGTCTCTTCGAGATCCCCATCCACGATATAAGGTAAGGGCATAAAGGCATCGCCAGCAAACAATACCCGATCCTCTTCAACCAATACAGCAATATTATCCGGGCATGGTCCAGGCATTGAGATCATGCTCAGGTTTTTCTTGCCCACCCGCAAACTCATGATACCTTCGCTAAATGTCAGGTGAGGCAGGATTATTTTCACCTGGCGAAACACAGGGTTCAATTTACGGGCTTCTTGAAGAGAAGCCTGACCGAATTTCTCCAATCGCTCACGGCATAGGACATGCGCGATGACCGAAGCACCTGGGAAAAAACAGTTCCCCCAGCTATGGTCAGCATGGTAATGTGTATTAATCACATATCGGATAGGGATACCTAACTCCTGTTCAAGGTAGTCCCTGATCATGAGGGTCTCTTCGGGAACAGCCAGTGTATCGATAACCACTGCCCAATTTGGTCCAATGATGGCACCAGCAGTAACCTGGGCATATACTTCACTTTGAAAAGAAAACACATTTTCCGCGACACGTTCACGTTGCATGGGCTGTCCTCAACAAAAGTTTGATAATTAGAATAAGATTTCGCAAATGAAGGATAGCATAAAATTAAGTTAAAAGTCAAGTTATTACTCATATTGACGTCGATATTCATGGATAGTATAATTTTTATTATCTGAATGGTCCCTCCGGGAGTAGTAGGCGGTAGATGGGTTGATAGAGAAGGTGAGGCCTCAGGCTGGAAGCCCCC
>CAZPWU010000383.1:0-3218 GCA_964590325.1 uncultured Anaerolineaceae bacterium
GGGGTGAGGAGGCTGTTCGATGTGACCGTTTCGCTATCGGAGGGTCCCGAGAAGCTGGGGATGCGCCCCGGGGCGGTGACGTGGATGAGGCAGGAGCTGGAACCGCTCAGCCGTATCTACGAGAGGGTGGTGGCTAAAACCGGCGCCAGGATCGAGGAGGTGGAGCGTCTGTTGAGATCAGGGTAGGGTATACTGATAAAATAGAGTGAGAGACAATGTTTCGAATACGGGGGACAATCGCAGTACACACCTGATTCGGAAGGATGGTAGCCATGCAGTATCGCAAACTTGGCAGGACAGGACTTGACGTCAGTGCTATCGGTCTAGGCACGGAATACTTGCTCAACCAGCCGCGCGAAGCGGTGGTCGCGGTGATCCATGAGGCGGTCGCTCAGGGCATCAACTACTTTGATATGTTCTGGGCCCAGCCAGAATTCCGCGACAATATGGGAGCAGCGTTCAAGGGACATCGCGAGAAAGTTATCATAACCGCTCACCTGGGGGCGATCATGCGCAACGGGCAGCATGACCGGTCACGCGATCCGCAGGTAAGCGAGAAATACTTCCTCGATTTCCTCCAGCGCCTGGGGACCGACACTGTCGATGTGCTGGTTCTGCACAACTGCGATTTCCAGGCAGATTACGATACGGTGATGCGAGCCGGCGGGCTGCTGGACCTAGCCCGCCGCTTCCAGAGAGAAGGCAAGGCGCGTTTCATCGGCTTCAGCGGTCACAATGCGGCAACATCCTTGCAGGCGGTTGAGAGCCAGAATATCGATGTGCTCATGTTCCCGGTCAACCTGGCCAGTCACGCCCTCCCCGGCAAGGTAGACTTGCTCCGTACCTGTGCCGATCATAATGTCGGTCTGGTGGCCATGAAGCCTTTCGCCGGCGGCAGCTTGCTGCGGGACAAACGGACCATCTACGTGGAAGACTTTCAGATCGGCAGGACGCAGATGCCCGGCGCACCAACCCGCTTTGAAAAGCCGATGACGATCACGCCGGTGCAATGCCTGTCCTTTGTGCTCACACAGCCGGGCGTATCGACCACTGTGCCGGGCTGCAAGAACCCGGATGAGTTGGCAGCAGCCCTGGCTTACTGGGAGGCCACAGAAGAAGAAAGGGAATTCTCGGCCATCCTGCCTGCCTTTGAGCAGTTCGCCAATGGGGAGTGCGTCTACTGCAATCACTGTCTACCCTGCCCGTCGGAGATTGATATCGGCCAGACAATCAGCTTGTTGGAGCAGGCACGCCAAAACCTGACCGCAGAACTGCGTGCAGCCTATGAGGCGCTGCCTGCCAGGGCCTCCGATTGTATCCAGTGCAGCGATTGCATGGACCGTTGCCCGTTCGAGGTGGACGTGATTGAGAAAATGGAGCAGGCAGTGGCGGTGTTTGGAGTGGGGGTTATACAATGACAGACCAGACGATCTCCCTCGGGAAGAGTCCTGTGCAGGTGGGCTTGTTAGGGACCGGGACATGGTCGTGGGGTGATAGGGGGTTATGGGGTTTCGGTCAGGGATACAGCGAAGACGATATCCGGGCCGCATTTCAAGCCAGCCTGCAAGCCAGCATTACGTTCTTTGACACGGCTGAGGCATACGGATGGGGGCGCTCGGAGAGGTTCCTGGGACAATTCGCCCGCGAAGCCGGGCAGAAGATCAGCGTCGCTACTAAATTCATCCCCTTTCCCTGGCGCCTGACGCCTCAGAGCCTGGTGCGCGCCTTACAAGCCAGCCTGGAACGTCTGGGGATGGGGTCGATCGACCTGTACCAGATCCATGTCTACTTACCGTTCGCATCCATCGAGACCCTGATGAATGGGCTGGCGGATGCCGTCGAAGCCGGGCTGACACGAGCGGTGGGCGTGTCCAACTACAACGCTCTGCGGATGAGCCGGGCGCACGCTGCCCTGGCGAAGCGCGGCGTACCGCTGGCGTCCAACCAGGTCGAATACAGCCTGCTGCAGCGCGATCCGGAACGCAACGGGCTGGTCAAGGTCTGCCAGGAGCTGGGCGTGACGATCATCGCTTACAGCCCAATCGGGAAGGGGCTACTAAGCGGCAAATACACACCCGAAAACCCACCCCCGGGACAGCGCGGTAAGCGCTTCGACGCCGAATACCTGAAGCGGATCATGCCGCTGATCTCCCTGCTGCGCCAGACCGGACAGGACCATGGCGGGAAAACGCCCAGCCAGGTGGCGCTGAACTGGGTGATCTGCAAAGGGGCACTCCCGATCCCCGGTGCGAAGAACGCCCACCAGGTGCAGGAGAACGCCGGCGCGCTGGGGTGGAGGCTGAGCGAGGACGAGGTCGCTGGGCTGGACGAGGCCAGCGAGAAGGTTGGTTCTAGGAGGACTTAATATGGCGATCGGAATATTTACGGATAAAACCCACCCACCCTCGAATGAGGAGCTGTCTGAGGCGCTCGGGTCAAAGCAGCCACTGTGGGAGGCGCTGGCCCGGTTTATTGAGGCCAGCTATCAGCTCCCGAGTGAATTCAGCTACGGTGGGAAGAACTACGGCTGGAACCTGTGGTACCGCCGCAGCGGTAAGTCGCTCGCCACCCTCTACCCCCAAAAAGAGAGCTTCGTAGCCCAGGTGGTGCTGGGCAAAGAACAGGTGGAGAAAGCCCTCAACCTGGAGCTGGGGGAAAACGTGGGCAAGGTGTTGAGGGATACGCCCCAGTTCCATGATGGGCGCTGGCTGTTCATCCCCGTCACCACAGAAAGGGATGTCGAGGACATTAAGCAACTGATCCTGTTGAAGAAGAGGCCGATTAAACCGAAATGACCCCTAATTACGAAACTGCCCTGTACCGGCGCATCTTGCGCGAGCTGGAGACCATCCCCATCGTGGACACCCATGAACACCTGCAGCGCGAGAGCGAGCTGCCCAAGGGTAAGGACGTCCACATTGGGCGCTTCTTCATCCACTACGCCTCCTGTGACCTGGTGAGCGCAGGTATGCCGCAGGCAGACATGACCCGTGTCCAGACCGATGCATCGCTCACCCCCAAGGACCGCTTCAAGCTCATCGAGCCCTGGTACAAAAAGGCCTGGAACACCGGCTACTGCGAGGCCTTGCGCATTGCCCTGCGTGACCTGTATGGCGTCGAGGACTTCTCTGCAGGCACTGTCGATGACCTGACCGACGCCATGCAGGCGGCTATCCGCCCCGGCTTCACGCGCCAGGCCTTCGACAAAGCCGGCATCG
>CAZPWU010000384.1:0-3210 GCA_964590325.1 uncultured Anaerolineaceae bacterium
CCAGGGCTGCCGCGAGTGGACGGATTACCGGGTCAGCGCTGACATCACCCCGCACCTGGTCAAATCGGTCGGGCTGGCGGCGCGCGTGCAGGGTATGCAGCGCTATTATGCCTTGCTGCTGTGCGGCGACAAGCGGACCGTGCGCGGAAAAGCCCAGTTGGTCAAGGCGCTGGATGGAGAGACCGTGCTGGCAGAGGTGGACTTCGATTGGGAGTTCGGGCAGAAGCACGTCTTGAGCCTGGAAGTCAAGGGGACACACCTGGAGGCGGGTATCGATGGGCAGAAGGTGTTCGCGGTCGATGACACCGACCGCCCTCTCACCGGCGGCAGTGTAGCGCTGGTGGTGGAGGAGGGCAGGACGATGACGGAGGCGGTGACGGTGCAGCCGGCTTAGAGAGAGAAGACATGGTCTAAAGGGAAGCTGGCCCGGCAGCGACAATCTCCTGAGAGACACCCCCTGAAAACTGGGCAAAGTTCTCCTGATAATGAGAGACCAGCATACCCGCTTTTTGATCATATGCACCGGGATCGGTCCAGGTCTGGCGCGGATCCAGGATCTCTGCAGGGACATCAGGGACGCGCTCAGGGATCTCAACTCCAAAACGTGGATCGATGCGCATGGGCACATCCGCCAGGTTGCCATTGAGAACCGCACGGATCATTGCGCGCGTAAAGGGTAAGTGGATGCGCTGTCCCACTCCATAAGGCCCACCGGTCCAGCCTGTGTTAATCATCCATACATGGGCTTTATGGCGCGCAAGCTGTTCGCCGAAGAGTTTAGAATATTCACTGGGATGAAGCGGCAGGAAAGGCGCCCCAAAGCAGGTCGAAAACGTTATTTGAGGCTCCGATTCCAATCCCTTTTCTGTGCCAGCCAGCTTCGAGGTATACCCGGATAGGAAATAATACATCGCCTGCTCTTGCGTCAGACGAGATAATGGGGGCATGACGCCAGAGGCATCGGCTGTCAGGAAGAAAATGTTAGCCGGGTGACCGCCCTGCCCAGAAGGGACCGTATTGCTTAAGAAACCGATTGGGTAGGCGGCGCGGGTATTCTCGGTCAGACCGGCATCATCAAAATCGATCCTACGCGTGTAATGATCGATGCTCACATTCTCCAGGATCGTCCCAAAATGGCGAGTCGCCTGCCAGATGAGAGGCTCCAGCTCGGCTTGTAAACGGATCACCTTGGCATAACAGCCCCCCTCGAAGTTAAACACCCCATCTTTACCCCAGCCATGCTCGTCGTCCCCAATTAATGCGCGTTCCGGGTCAGATGAAAGGGCGGTCTTCCCCGTCCCCGATAAGCCAAAGAACAGAGCGACATCTCCACGGCGACCTACATTCGCCGAGCAGTGCATGGAGAGCACACCTTGCTGAGGTAATAGATAATTCAGCACAGAGAAAATGGATTTCTTGATCTCACCCGCATAACTGGTGCCGCCGATCAAGATGAGACGCCTGTCGAGATTCAGGATCACAAATACTTCGGAATTGGTGCCGTCTTCATCGTGAATCGCCTGAAAACCCGGAGCGTGAATGACGGTCAACTGGGGCACATGATCCGGTAGCTCCCCCACCTTCAAGCGGAGGAAAAGGTTGCGTGCGAAAAGGCTGTGCCAGGCGGTCTCCGTCACAATGCGGATGGGCAGACAATACTCGGGATGAGCAGCAACGTTTACGTCCTGGACAAATATATCGCGCCCCTGGAAATAGGCCGTCATGCGTAAATACAGGCGCTCGAAGTTCTGCGGATCCAGAGGCCGGTTGATCTTCCCCCACCAGATCTTGTGTTCGGATTCGGGGTTCCGGACAATAAATTTGTCATTGGATGCCCGTCCTGTATGGCTCCCGGTACGCACCACAAGAGCGCCTTCGTGCGCCAGGATGCCCTCACGCCGTGTGACAGCCCGCTCGACTAAGGCTGGCGTCGTGAGCGTCCAATAAGCCATATTCAGGTTTCGTAGTCCATGGTTGTCCAGATCATGATGACTGCGGATACCCATTACGTTGCTGGTCATTTTTTGTTCTCCTATCAACTAAAATCTTCGGAAACCCCCGGCTGGGACCGTGTAATTATAAATCAGTCAATGTAAAAGGCCACGCCTACCGTGCCCGGCCCGACATGTGCCCCGAGGACCGGGCTACAATCCGTCTCATAAATCTCCACCGGTTGAAATCGGGCGACCAATTCATCTTTGAGCCGGGAAGCGTCCTCGGCGGCAGCCACATTAATCACCGTGATATGTATTTTCTGACCTGGCGATATTTGTTTTTCCAAAAGCTCGTTCACCTTATTTAAAGCCTTGTGGCGGGTGCGCACTTGAGCCACCGGTTTTACTACCCCATCATCGATCTCAAGCACTGGCTTTATGTTCAAGGCTGAGCCTAATAATTTTACCGCCGCTCCAATCCGCCCTCCGCGGTATAGATATTCAAAGGTATCGACAATAAAATAGACATGAGTCCTGCCGATCAATGCCCGTGCAGCCGCAGCTACAGATTGTAAATCTTCACCCTGAGCCGCGGCACGCGCTGCAGAAAGCACGACATATCCCTCCATCATCGAGACGCCGCGCGAATCGACGATCTCGATAGGGATATCCGGCAGAGCTGCGCGCGCGGCCAGGGCAGAAGCCACGGTCCCACTGAGCTCGTTGGAGACCAATACAGCGACAATCCCATCCGCCTCTCGGGAGAGTTTAGAGAATAACCCTTCGAAGTCAGCTTCATTCGGCTGCGAGGTTTTGGGAAAATCCGGGGAGGTCTTCAGCAGCTCATAGAATTTAGCCGGCGAGATATCCACTCCATCTCTCCAGGTGTTCCCGCTCATGATTAAATAAAGCGGGATGACGTGAATCCCATATTTGCTGATTAAGTCAAGCGGGAGATCTGCGGTACTATCGGTCACGATAGCGACTTGTTGAGGCGATGCTGGATTCATAATATCCTCCTGACCGTTATTTCCGTATAAAAGATACATTCTTGCTGCATCCTATCTTAATTTTTAGTTCGAAACACCTGCGCCTCAGTTTCGATACGGGCGATGTGTGCCCGCCTCAACAGGAGCGCGGGTCAAGGGCTGTAAACTGCATAGCTTCGAGACTCGCCACGTTTCGCACAACAAACTATCCTATTTATAACACCATTATGATCGGCAGCAGGCGCAGGGCTATCATGAGAATGAAAGGAATCTGCTTGTGTCACTGC
>CAZPWU010000385.1:0-3191 GCA_964590325.1 uncultured Anaerolineaceae bacterium
CCGTCCCCTTCCCACTCCTGGTGCCTGGCCTCGAGCCTGGTGAAGTCGTGCGCCTGGCGCAGACGCTGGAAGCAGCCGCCCGTTCCCTGGGCTACGACTACGTCGCCATCGGGCCGGCGCTGCCGCAGCACCCTAGCAGCTACCGGGTCATCCCCGAGGTTTTAGCCGCCACCCAAAACGTGTTCGCCTCGGGGTTGATGACGGCGGGGAGCGAGGGTGTTTCCCTGCCAGCGGTGCGCGCATGCGCCGAGGTGATCCACCGCGCCGCCTCGATCACTTTAGATGGGTTCACCAACCTGCGCTTTGCAGCCCTGGCGAACGTGCCACCCGGGTCGCCGTTCTTCCCTGCGGCTTACCACGAGGGCAGCCTGCCGACCTTCGCCCTGGCGACCGAAGCGGCTGACCTGGCGGTAGAGGCATTCACTCAGGCAGAAAGCCTGGAACAGGCCCGGCGCCTCCTGGTCGGTGCGGTGGAAGGTCATGCGCAAAGCCTGGCTCGGGTCGGCCGGGTCGTGGCGCAGGAGCGCGGGGTATCGTTTGGGGGGATCGATTTCTCGCTGGCGCCGTTCCCTGAGGAGTCCCGCTCGCTGGGGACAGCAATGGAGCGCCTGGGCGTACCGGCTGCCGGGCTGCATGGCTCGTTGACAGCGGCTGCCATCTTGACCGAGGCTATAGACCAGGCACGCTTCCCGCGAGCCGGTTTCAGCGGGTTGTTCCTGCCGGTACTGGAGGACGCGGTCCTGGCTAGGCGTGTCGCAGAAGGCAGCCTGACCGTGATGGACCTGCTGCTCTATGCGGCGGTGTGCGGCACCGGGCTGGATACCGTGCCTCTGCCCGGCGATACCCCACCCGATGCCCTGGCTGCCGTTTTGCTCGACCTGGCGGTATTATCCCAGCGCCTGGGCAAGCCGCTCACCGCCCGGCTGATGCCCATCCCGGGCAAGGCGGCTGGCGACCCCACTCAGTTCGACTTCGCTTACTTCGCCAACAGCCGCATCCTGCCGCTGCGCGCCACCCCCCTGCGCGGCTTCCTGGCGGGGAGCGAGAGCTTTAACTTGATGCAGCACAAGGATAGGGACGTAGGTTGATGGGTCATTTATATATAACTGGTATAATTTAAGCCCCTGATCAACTGATTACCTGATCCCTGATTACCTGATCCCTTTCATCCCCTATGTCTTCAGTCGACGAAATCAAAGCCCGCATCGATATTGTAGACCTGGTCTCGGAGACGGTGCAATTACGCAAGTCCGGCAAGAACTACACCGGCTTCTGCCCATTCCACCCCAACACGCGCACGCCGGCCTTCGTCGTTTTCCCCGAGTCGGGCACCTGGCGCTGCTTCGGGCAGTGCAACGAGGGTGGGGATATCTTTAAATTTGTGATGAAGAAAGAAGGCTGGGATTTCAGCGAGGCGCTGCGCTACCTGGCGGAAAAGGCCGGCGTCCAACTCAGGGTACCCACGCCCCAGGAGCAGGCGACTGCCGACGAGCACGAGGGACTGCGTACTCTGCTGGAGGATGCGGTCACCTTTTACCGCCATCACCTGGTCAATGCCACATCCGGGGAAGCCGCCCTGTCTTATCTGCACCAGCGTGGGCTGAACGACGAGGTGATCGAAGCCTTTGGATTGGGCTATGCTCCCAATGCCTGGGATGCGGGGATAGCCCACTTTACCTCCAGGGGTTACAGCGGACAAGACCTGCTGGATACCGGGCTGGTGACGGCGCGCGAGTCCGGCGGTTTTTACGACCGCTTCCGCCACCGTATCCTATTCCCCATCCGTGACGAGCGCGGGCGTATGGCCGGATTTGGGGCGCGTGTCCTCAACCCGGATGACGTGCCCAAGTTCCTTAATTCGCCCCAGACCGTCCTCTTCGATAAGGGCCGCCTGCTCTATGGGCTGGACCGCGCCCGCAAGGCCATCCGGGCACAGGACCAGGCAGTCATCGTGGAAGGCTACCTGGACGTGATCGCCCTCCACCAGGCGGGATACACCAATGCGGTCTCACCGATGGGGACCGCTCTCACCGAGCACCAGCTTTACCTGCTCAAGCGCTTCACCCGCCGCATTGTCCTGGCGCTCGATTCAGATGCCGCTGGGGATAAGGCCACCCTGCGCGGCCTACAGGTTGCGCGCCAGGCCCTCGACCATGAGACCGAGCCTGTCTTCGATGCGCGCGGCCTGATCAGCCACGAAGCCCGCCTGCAGGCTGATATCCGTGTGACGACGCTGCCAGCCGGCCTGGACCCGGATGACGTCGTGCACCGCGACCCTAAAGAGTGGGAGACCATCCTGGAGAAGGCAAAGCCGATCGTGATGCACGTCATGGAGACCCTGGCGTCAAACCGAGACCTCGACGATCCCAAGATCAAGACGGAGATCGCGGCACAGGTTCTACCGTTGATCGAAGATGTGCCCAGCCCCATCGAGCGCGATACCTACCGCCAGCGCCTGGCACGCCTGCTGCGGGTGGACGAACGCGCTCTGCTGGCCGAATCTCGCCCCGAAGCGCGGCCGCGCCGGGGAGCCCGGCGAGGGGGAGCAGCTTCCTGGGAAACTCGCCAGCCTGAGACCCCCACTCCAGCCACGACGGTAGGGTCCTCGCTGGAGGCGCACTGTATGGGCGTCCTGCTGCGCCGCCCCGACCTGGTTTACCTGGCGGACCGTCGGATGCAGGAGGATGGCCTGCCGCGCCTGTCTCCGGCTGATTTCCAGAGTGCCGAATACCAGACCATTTTTCAGATGATCCAGGAATCACTCGCTCAGAATGTCTCTGAGCCGTTACATTTCGTGTTGAACAGTCTTTCCCTGCCTCTGATGGAACTGGCGGATGACCTGCTGGCGCGCACCGAAAAAATGGACCCCAACGAAGACCGCGTCCTGGAGGATCTGCTCCGGGCACTATTAGACCTCCGTCGCCGCAGTTTACACCAGCAGATCGATCATTTCCGCTTCCTGATCGAAGAGGCGCAGGAACAAGGTGACATGCGGGTTTCCGATTATGGTAAGGCCATGTCTCAGCTTGCGCAAACCCGCGACCGCCTGGACCGCGCTATTGGACGCTATACCAGCCGCCTGATCACACATTGATTGTGTTTTTGGTATAGAATATAGAGGCACATGCCGAAAAAACCACTCTCAACTCCTCCCCCAATAGACAATTCCAAGAAGCCTCAAGCGCTGGGCG
>CAZPWU010000386.1:0-3191 GCA_964590325.1 uncultured Anaerolineaceae bacterium
GTGGAAAACGTGATGGTTTTGATGGACGACATCACCGAACGGGAGCAATTAGGGGCCGAGGTGAGACGGGCAGAAAGCCACCTGGCCAGTGTGGTTGATTGTGCCAATGACCTGGTCATTTCACTGGATTCTCATGGATACATCGTGACCTGGAACCGAGCCGCGGAGTGGGTCTCCGGCATGAAAGCTGAGCAGGCTATCGGACGCACTTTGCTCTCCCTTTGTGGAGATGGACAGGACGCAGTGATGAAAGAGATGCTGGATAATCTATCGCACGGGAAGCGCATTCGTAAAATCGAGGTCAATTTGCGGACCTCATCGGGTGATGAGGTGCCCATCGCCTGGAGTTGTTCTCCTATGCTGGATGATTCCAGAAAGGTGACAGGGATTGTGGCTGTAGGCAGGGACCTCACGGAGCAGCGCCGATTGGAAGCCCAATTGCTCCAATCGGCAAAAATTGCTTCATTAGGGGTGATGGCTGGCGGAATTGCCCACGAGCTGCGCAATCCCCTGGGTATTATCTCGGCCAGCACCCAGTTGCTGTTCGAGCACTCTAACGATCCTCATTTTCTCAACCAATGCATGCAAAAAATTCAGGCAGCCACCCAGCGCGCCTCGTTGATTATCGAGAACCTGTTGAAGTTTTCACGGCCCGGCGGTGGACACATGCAGCAGGTTGACCTGGTCGACGTGTTGGAGGAAACCCTCACCTTGTTAGAACATCAGATGACCTTACAGAATGTCACTTTGAAGAAAAAATTCACTTCAGAGCTACCCAAGGTGTATGGCAATCCCAGTCTACTGCAACAGGTCTTCATCAACCTGATCCTCAACGCCTGCAATGCCATGCACCAGGGTGGGACATTGACCGTGACTACGCGGGTAGTTGCAACAAAAGAAGTGAAGGTGCAGTTTCGCGATTCGGGGTGTGGTATCCGGGCAGAGCACTTATCCAAAATTTTCGACCCCTTCTTCACAACCATGCCAGTCGGAAAAGGTATTGGCCTGGGATTATCGATCAGCTATAGTATCATCCAACAGCACTACGGCAACATTGAGGTAAAGAGCCAGGTGGGCCAGGGTACCACCTTCATCGTTCGCCTACCGGTCACACAGGCAATTAACAATAATGGAAAACCCCAAGCCATTGGGGCTATCAGCCATTCCCCAGCAGTTATCGCCTAAAGGAGACAATGATTGAGCAAAATCCCCCTCGAATTTTGGTGGTAGACGACGATGCAGACATGTGCTGGGCACTGGAAAATATCTTATGTCCCGACGGCTATGCAGTCACTGCCACCACCAGCGGTGTAGATGCTCTTAAATTGGTCGCCGAAGAGAATTACCTGGTCGCCTTTGTAGACGCCAAGCTCCCTGACCTGGATGGCCTGGAATTGTCCCTCTTAATTCGTCAAATAAGCCCGTCTACAGTTGTCATCTTGATGTCTGGCTTTTTTTATCGGGAAGACATAGCCATTATCCAAGGACTACAAAACAATATTTTCACCGATTTCATCGCCAAACCCTTCAACGTGGAGGAAATTCGATTGATGGCCCGCAGAGTTATAGAACGCGCCATGGAGGTGCCCTGTGTTTCAGACCCAAATTCTGGTAGCCGATGATGAGCAGGATTTAGTTTGGGCAATACAACAGAGTTTGAGCGATGAGGGCTATGAAGTTCTCACGGCATATAATGGGGCAGAAGCTCTAGCTATTGCTCACCACCACCATCTCGATCTGATTATCCTGGATATAAGCATGCCTCACCTGGATGGCTTGGAGGTCTGCCGGCTGTTGCGCCAGGACTCCATCCTGGCAGCAGTTCCCATTCTATTTCTTTCAGCACGCAATACTGTCGAGGACCGTATCAAAGGACTTGACGAGGGCAGTGACGACTACCTGACCAAACCTTTTGACCTGGGTGAATTGAAGGCCCGCTCAAGGGCTTTATTGCGCCGCGGTCGCTCCTCTCGAGGAACAAGCTCAAACAGTGAGAAAAGAGAAACTTTATTGGTAGTCGGATCTTTGACTTTAGACCTGAGCTCCCATTCTATGCGCGTACGAGAGAAGCCTGTAGAGCTTACTCCCACCGAGTTTGATCTTATTCATCACTTTATGGATCATGCTGGCGAAGTCTTCTCCAGCCAGCAACTGCTGCAACAGGTGTGGGGCTATCCCCTGGAAGCAGCCGATCTCGGTCTGGTCCGCTGGCATGTAAAGAATCTACGTGCCAAGCTTGAACCCGATCCTAACCATCCCGTTTACCTCCGTACGGTCAAACGCCACGGATACATGCTAAACCGGCGGAGATCTTCTAATAAGCTGCCATTTTAGAGTTCGTGTTAGCCGACCATCTCTCTCACCAACGCAACCCTAACGCAAGGCTCACGCAGGGCTAACGCTCAACCGGGCAAAGTGAGTGTATGATGTAAGTAGCTAATTGGGTGGACATCTTATAACTCACTTGAGAAAGGAGGTGAACAGACATGGCGGTTGAGAAAACCATCGCATCTACCAGCCTGGCAGAGGTGGTAGATCGCATTTTGGACAAGGGTATCGTTATTGATGCCTGGGTTCGCGTCTCCCTGGTCGGCATCGAACTCCTGGCCCTCGAGGCCCGGGTGGTCGTTGCTGGGGTTGACACTTACCTGAAGTACGCTGAGGCTGTGGGGCTGACGGCTGCTGCCGCAGCGCCCGCATAAGCTTAGCCAATGATTATCTGTGTTTTATTCGTAGGCGCCAGCGGAGGGGGGCATTAGAGCCGCCCCCCGCGGCTGGCATATAGGGCAAAAAAAAAGCTGAACGGTGGACACCATGTATGAGACAAGGAGGTGTTTCTATGGCATTTCCTTCTGAAATGCGTAAACTGGCTCTTAATCTCCTGGACAGTTACGATGCCCGGATGGCGGAAGTGAGCGGCATCCGCACCAGTGCGAGGCAAGAACTGGCCGATTTTCGCGCCACTCACCAGGACATGACCGCCGCGCAGCGGCAGCAACTCGACGAGAGCACGGACAGCCTGCGTCACGAGGTGGCTGATATACGCCACGCGACCGTGATGTTCCTTAAGGATATGGACTCGGCACACCAGGACATGACCACCGCGCAGCAGCAGCGATTCGACGAGAGTATGGACAGCCTGCGTCATGAGGTGGCCGATTTACACAGTGCGACTGCGACGTTCCTGAAGG
>CAZPWU010000387.1:0-3166 GCA_964590325.1 uncultured Anaerolineaceae bacterium
TAGACCATTATCGAAAACAACTCTTTCTCTGATGACTTCCGCCGTAATCACGGGCTGGCGCTGCGGCATCGGGGTAGGGCTGCATTACCCCATCCCACTGCACCTGCAAGCGGCATACGCCCGCCTGGGCCTCCCGGCGGGCAGCTTCCCGAACGCCGAACAATCGGCGGCGACGCTGCTCTCCCTGCCCATGCACCCGGCGTTGACAGAGGCGCAGGTGAAGCAGGTGGCGCAAATTGAGTGTTAGTAAGTTCTACAGTCAGGCCAATTTCGATGGTCATCGGAGTGCTCCTTGAGCAAATAAGTCCAAAGCATTTTTCCGATGGTACAAAAATCAGGCCAGTTTTAGCGATTTCAACGAATAGAAATGCCTTGTGCTTGCGTTATTGAATAGAAACCCGGCGATTTTGCGCAAAAACAAGGTACCCACTATAAGTTTAAATATTAACCATTGACCGTCAACTAACCAACTCTCTAATCTCTATTCTCTGTCCTTTATATGAAAGCAGTCATATTAGCCGGTGGTAAAGGCGCTAGATTAGCCCCATATACAAAAATACTCCCCAAGCCGTTGATGCCCATCGGAGATATGCCCATCCTGGAGATACTGCTACGGCAACTGAAGCGTTACGAGGTAGACGAAGTCATTATCACCGTAGGTCACCTGGCCCAATTGTTGGAGGTCTTCTTTCAAGGCGGAGAGAGGCTGGGACTGAAGATCCATTACAGCTACGAAGAACAGCCCTTAGGGACGGCTGGGCCGCTGTCGCTAGTAAGCGGTCTGGATGACACTTTCCTGGTCGCCAACGGGGATGTACTCACCACCCTGGATTTCGCTGCTCTCGTAGCAGACCACCAGCAATCGGGTGCGATCGCTACCATTGCCATGCATCAACGCCAGGTCAAGGTGGACCTGGGGGTCATCCAATGCAACGGGTCGAACGAAATTACTGGCTATCTTGAGAAACCAACCTATGACTTCCATGTCAGTATGGGTATTTATGTATTTGAGCCGCGCGTGCTTGCCTATATTCCCTTCAACCAATACCTGGATTTCCCTGATCTGGTCTTGCGGTTGATCGCAGCTAGCGAACGTGTGCGCGGTTACCCCTATGATGGCTACTGGCAAGATCTGGGTCGGCCTGATGATTATGAGCAAGCCGTGGACGATTTTCCATCCTTAAAAGCACACATCCTGGGTGAAGATTAGGTTCGAAAGGTTATCTTATTTTATGGAATGGCGTATACCGTTAGCAGACCTGGATTATGGGGAAGAGGAAGATAACGCGGTTTTAGATGTCCTCCACCGGCGTTGGCTGACGATGGGATCGGTCACCCAGGAGTTCGAACGCCAATATGCCCAATTTGTTGGTGCCAGGCATGCCCTGGCGGTGTCAAATGCCACGGTTGCATTGCATCTGGCCTGCCTGGCCTGCGGCATCGGACCAGGAGATGAAGTGATTCTACCCTCTCTGACGTTTGTAGCAACATCTAATTCGGTTTTGTATACCGGCGCCCAAGTCCGATTTGCCGATATCCTGGGCCCTAACGAGCTGAATATCTCACCAGAAGAGATTGAGAGACAGATTACCCCTCGGACGAAAGCGATAATCGTCGTTCATTATGGTGGTTACCCATGCCGAATGCCGGAAATCTTAGAGATTTCTAAACGCCATAGACTGGCGGTCATAGAAGACGCTGCCCATGCCCCCGGAGCTTATTTATATAATCACCACCTCGGTACATGGGGGGATGCAGGCTGTTTCAGTTTTTTCTCGAATAAGAACCTCTCCACTGGGGAAGGTGGAATGGTCGTAACAGACCGCGACGATGTGGCTGAGAAGGTGCGCCTCTTACGTTCGCACGGCATGACCAGTTTAACCTGGGACCGTTATCAAGGTCATGCATATACCTACGACGTGGTTGATTTGGGTTATAATTACCGTATTGATGAAATCCGTTCAGCCTTAGGATTGGCCCAATTACGTAAGCTCGTTTCTGGCAATGCTACGCGTAAGGTCATAACCGAACGATATTGGGATGGGCTGAAGGGTATAGGGGTTGAATTTCCTTTTATACAAACCAAGGGGGAATCATCACATCATATCTTCCCAATCCTTTTACCCACGAGCGTAGACCGCAAGGCATTTATGGATCAAATGCGTGATACTGGAATACAAACCAGCATCCATTATCCACCGATCCACTTGTTTCAGTATTACCACCAACGCTACCCGGACGTTTCACTGCCTCTGACGGAAGCATTGGCAGCTCGTGAAGTAACCTTACCGTTATATCCGACCATGAGCGATGAACAAGTGGATTATGTGATTACAACCGCGCGCGAGATTTTAACCTCATTGAGATGTTGAAAGGTAGATTATAGATTCATTCAATGAAGATGATAGCTCTTGGCTTTTTGTTTTAGGTAACAGATAAGGGGATGTTTAAAATGGAAACGCAACCATTTTCTGAAGACCTGCAGCGTTACCTGGCCTTGTTATGGCACTGGGCTTGGTTATTAGTCCTTGCAACCATCCTGGCTGGGGCAGCAGCTTATATCGCTAGCAAACAGATGACACCCATCTTCCAGGCATCCACAACGATCCTGGTCAACGAAGCTCCCGCAACCAAAACCACCGACTACACTTCGATCCTGACCAGTGAGCGCCTGACCCAGACTTATTCTCAACTATTGACTAAGCAGCCAATCCTGGTAGGGGTAATCAAGCGCCTGGGGATGAACATGGATGTCGGTGTCCTCAAGAAGATGGTCCAGGTCCAACCGGTACGCGATACTCAATTGATCGAGGTGCGTGTCCAAGATACCAACCCAGACCGGGCCGCGCGTATCGCCAATGCGATTTTCCAGGAATTTGCTGACCAAAACCAGGCCTTGCAGGCTACGCGTTATGGGGCATACAAGCAAAACCTGGAGACGCAGTTGGACCAGATGGATATACAAATTCAAAAGGCTACCGCCAATCTGGCAACTCTGGGAGATAGTACCAACAACCAAAATGAACGCGATCGCTTGGAAACGACTTTAGCACAATATCGGCAGACATATGCCTATTTACTACAGAGCTACGAGTCGGTACGCCTGGCTGAAGCGAACTCTACGTCGAATGTGGTCCAGGCTGAGCCTGCTAGTCCACCTGCACGC
>CAZPWU010000388.1:0-3161 GCA_964590325.1 uncultured Anaerolineaceae bacterium
CTCCGAGGAGCGCCAGGCGGTCGCAAGGGAAATCGTGGAGGCAGTTGCCGTATTGACAGCCGTCTTTGACCCGAACCTGCCCGATGTAGCCCAAACGTTGGCACTGGCAGTATCCGATTGTCGCCGCGCAGGGAGGACTGCTCCGCTGAACTGTATTGCCTGTGAGAATATGATGGATAGCTCCTCCACCCTCGGCGCGCACGTACGCAGTTTTCTCAGAGATGAGGATTTAGACTACAGCCTGTCATACTGGGGGTTCCCCGATTGTATGATCAGCCGGGTTGTGCCCGTACCCGAGCCCGATCCGATGGTGATCCTGACCGAAAACTACAACGAATGGACTGCACGCGCCGAAGCCTTTCGTGGGGATAAGCCTTCCGTACTGACAGCCTTGGAACTGGTCGATAACCAGACCGCGCGCCTGGAGCGGAAACTATTCATCCACAACGGAGGACATGCTGTCTGCGGCTATATAGGCTACCATCGAGGACATCAGTACATCCATGAGGCTGTTCACGATCCAGTCGTAGCTCAGCATGTGTTAGGAGCACTGGATGAGCTGGGCGAAGTGGTCAGGGTAAAGCATGGCTTTACGTCTGAATCCATTGATGCGTACAAGCAGGACCTTGTGCGCCGAGGCTCTGTACCTGAACTGAAGGATGAAATCCAGCGCGTGATACGCGATCCACTCCGGAAACTTTCACCCCGAGAGCGACTGGTCGCTCCGGCTCTTTTAGCCATCCAATACGGCCTGCCTCGACAATGGATCGTCAAAGGTATCATTGCTGCTTTACAATATCACTTCCTTGTTAATGACCCGGACACTATGCTGGTCTCCCAAAAGCCAGTTACCTCAAAATTACAGAACCTCTTAAGCGAGGTCAGTGGGCTTGAGGACGATTCTATATTGACCCATGAGATCATTACCGCCTGGGACAATTGGAGCTTATAGCGAACAAACCCTATCATCCCATATTCAAACTAAAGGTCACATGACTCAATCACACGCAGAAATCCTGACCGAAATAGAAGCTGACCTGCAAGCGATCCCCTTGATCGACGTGCACACACACATCGAGACCTGTATGGATGGGAAGAACCTCTGACGACAGCGAACTGGCACAGACGATCCGTTCCGTCGAAGATGTGCAGGCTGCATTGCAACATTATTGCGAACACATCCCTTATAACCAGATCATCAGCACCGCACAGCACATCTCCACCGATATCCAATACCGGTCCATAACCGACGAAGAAATGGCTAACGCTATCAACAACCGCCCGCATGCGGGTGAGGCCGAACGAGATATTTACGCCAGCTATTTGCTTGAGCACTTCCTGACCGAGCTGGAAAAGCACGCCGACCAGATTGTCTTTCAATTCTCCCTGGGTGCCGAGCCATTGCCTTACGAGTCGGGCAGCAAGCTCAGCCAGGAGACGGTATATCATATAGCCGAAATCATTGCGCATCACCCACACCTGCGATTCCAGGTGTTACTTTCCTGTGCACATGCCAACCAGGCGCTGTGCACGCTGGCGCGCGAGCTGCCGAACCTGTCCCTGGCGGGGTATTGGTGGCACAACTTCTTCCCCACCATTATCCGGCAGGTCATGTCCGAGCGATTGGACATGCTACCAATAAACAAGCAGATAGGCTTCTTCAGCGATGCCTACTGCGTCGATTGGGCTTATGTAAAAGCAGTGATGGTACGCAAACAACTTGCCGAAGTTTTGGCCACGCGTGTGGTAGAGGGGCAGCATAAGCTAGATGAAGCGATGGCCGTCGCCAGGGGTATCCTTTACGAATCACCGCAGACCTTGCTGGGGTTAAAACCATCTCCAGCGTTGATGTAACCATCCCCATCGTCTTTTCCCCGTCCCTAAGGTTCGAGTGCCGACACCCCCATATTCCAGCTCTTGAATCCCCAAGGAAGGGGGCATCTAAGCGAAAGCGAGTGCGGGGTGTGTCATATTTCACACTAATTTCCCAGCCCGGATAATTTTATCAACCAGACCCCCAGGTTGGCAAAAAGATCTCAAATCCTGCCCTTTGAGGGCTGCCGGTACTGCCCAAAGCATCATATTCTGATAATAGTCACCACCATAGACCCTTTCGCCGGTATCGCCCTTTATGATATTAGGCTGATCCCATGGTAAACCCCTCTTAATGATATTCTCCCAGGGACGATGGCACAGCTCGAGCCCAAACTCTTTCTCACCCTCGTACATGTATAACATCCCCAGCATGAGTACCTCGGGCGGGAAGTAGGCATAGGGATCATAGTTCCAGCCCGGTCCCCCTTCTCCACTGGTGGTCGGCCTGCCGTTGAGATCAGCGAAGTTCACCGCGCCATATGGAATGAGATCGATGCATGTGCGTCGAATTGTCTGCAAGGTGATCTTGACCCGCTCCGGCTGGAATACGCCAGGAAGTCCCGAAAGGCGCATCTGCCACTCCCCGTCAAGCTGGTTTGCCATCACCAGCTCAGATTACTTGCCCGTCGCAGGCTCCCAATAATTGAGATAATAGGAGCCAGCCCACATCTTGTCCTCCATGGATTGGCTGCCCAGGCGGAGCCATTCCCGGCAATTCTCTGCAAAGGCTGTGTCTCCCAGGTATTCTGCCATGGCCTCAGCCTGCTTGAGATTGGCCAGGTGAATTCCCCCCACATGAGCTGCCATCCCAGCCCAGGTGCAGGCCTCGAACCATTCCAAATCTCCAGGGATGAAGGGTGTCCAGGTCCGCAGGCCGACTCCGACAGTGGCACTCGTCTCAAATTCCATATCAAGGACTGGATAATGGCCCCAATAGTGGATTTCCCCAGCCCAATTACCCTTGTATGCTTTGGTCGCGTGCATGTAAATATCAGGAACTCTGTCAAGGGGATTGAGCGGCTGGGTGGTCATGACTCACGTGCGATTGTCCATGTAAAGACCCAGGAATGGCAGGTTCAATAGCCCCCGGCGGGGGACATGAGAATTGAAAATAGTCATGAAACCCAGTGTCCCGTTAGCCTCCAGGTCTATCAGACCGGTATCGACGCCGCCCAAAGGCATACCGCAGGTCGGTTGGCATTCCTTTCGGCAGATCACACCCGTAACCTGATTTCTGAAACCTTGGGCATTGAATTTTGACCACTGCGCTGTAGGAAGATCGACAG
>CAZPWU010000389.1:0-3153 GCA_964590325.1 uncultured Anaerolineaceae bacterium
CAGGGACGCCTGGAGTACGCCGTTCGGCGCAGGCTAATAGCCAGCCTGGTTGTGACTGCTGGCATCCTGCTGCTGGTCGGTTACCAGATCGTGACGGCCAGCATCTGGGACGCGGCGACAGACGGATTGGCCGGGATCTACCTGACGATGTTGACCTGCATCACATCCATCGCCGGGGCAATCTTGCTTTACTGGTCTTTACAAGAGCGGCGCAAAAGAGCAGCCCGGATTTTTGACCTGGTGGTACCGCTGGCGATGATCGGTGCTTTGGGTATCGGCTGGAGCATTTCACCGGTCACAGTTACTGAACGGCGCGCCGAGACCGTCAACCGGGCGATCCTGCGCTATTATCAAAAGAATAATGGTTATCCTGAAACGCTAAGCGAGCTGAGACCCTGGTACCTGCCGGTTGCGCTGGGGCCGGTCATCATCCCAGGGCAGACCTGGTGCTACGAGGGTGGGCAGGATTACTACAGGCTGGGATATGTTTACCGCGAGTTTTTCTCTGCACCGGCCATGGTACGCGTGCACGCCGCAGTGGGGATGCCCCCCGACCCAGCCTGGGAGTGCGAGGATGAGGCGGCTAAATACCCGGCACCCGCCGGGTATTATGGGAGTCCGTGAAGAAAGGTACAGAATACGGCAGGTTGAAGTACAATTCGGGGGGAAATCCCTAGCAAGGAGCTACATCCCATGGATAAATTCTCAATAAGCGAGTTCCGCGAATTTGTCAGCACGACCTTGGCGCAATGGCATGTGCCGGGTTTAGCTGTGGCGGTCGTCAAAGACGGCCAGGTAATCCTGTGCGAGGGCTTTGGGCAGCGGGATATCGACCGCAACCTGCCGGTAACGGCGGAAACGCTTTTCCCGATCGCCTCCTGTACAAAGGCCTTCACCGCCATGACGGTGGGCCTGCTGGTCGATGCGGGTAAGCTCGATTGGGATAAGCCAGTGAGGGACTATCTACCCACCTTCAAGCTGCAGGACGCCTTTGCGACCGAGCGTATGACGGCGCGAGACCTGCTGACCCACCGCTCGGGCCTGCCGCGCCACGACCTGATGTGGTACGGCTCCAACTTCAGCCGCCGCGAGATCTTCGATAGGCTGCGATACCTGGAACCCAACCGCGATTTCCGCAGCGTCTTCCAATACCAGAATATCATGTACATGGTGGCGGGCCTGCTGGTAGGCGAGATCGCCGGTACAAGCTGGGAGCAGTTCGTGCAGAGCCAGATCTTCAACCGTCTGGGCATGCACCACAGCAACCTGTCGACGGTGGTCACCCAGCAATCCTCCGATTACGCCGTGCCATACGCTTACAGCGATGGCCAGATCAAAGAAATCCCCTTCTTCGAGGCTGATGGTGAGAAAGATGCCCTGGGCCCAGCCGGTAACATCATCTCCAGCGCCAGCGATATGGCCAAATGGCTGCAGGTGCACCTCAACCGGGGCCGGTTCGAGGGAGGCCAGTTCATCTCTGAGATCAACCTGGCCCAAATGCACACCCCACATATCTTCGTCGACGACATCCAGGCGCGCAGTCGCTTCGGGTTCGAGTTCACCAGCTACGGTCTGGGGTGGGGAATGCATTCTTATAAGGGATGCTTCCTGGTGCAGCATGGCGGCTCGATCAATGGCTTTGTGTCTTACACATCTCTCATGCCACGCGAGGACGTGGGCGTGGTTGTGCTCAGCAATGCCGACGCGTCCTATAACCCGGTGCCGACGATTATCAGCTATACCCTCTACGACCGCCTGCTCGGGCTGGAGCCGACCGACTGGAACGCGCAGACCAAGCCCTTCTACGATGAGGTGGTGACCGCCGAAAAACGAAGCGAGGAGAAATCCGATTCCGAACGCAAGCCGGACACACAGCCATCGCACCCTATCGAGGCCTACCTGGGCGATTATGAGCACCCCGGGTATGGGGTTGTCTCGATCCGGGACACGGACGGGCAGCTGAAGATGGTGATGAATAATAAGCTGACCCTTGTATTGGAACACTACCACTACGATATCTTCGAGGCAGACCTGAAGGTAACCGACCTGAGACTGAAGCTATCGTTTTTAAACGACCTGAAAGGCAATATTTCCCAGGTGGCTATCCAGATGGAACCGATGGTGAAGGACATCATCTTCACCCGCCGACCTGATGTTCGCCTGAGCAATAAAAGCTTTTTAGAGCAATTCACAGGGGTCTACGACGTCCAGAACTTAACCATGACGGTCGCATTGAAAAATGATTCTACCTTGACTGCGACCATCCCAGGGCAGCCGGAGTATGTGCTAATACCCTATCACGGCACGGAGTTCAACCTGCAGGGCCTGTCGGGTTTCAGCGTTGAGTTCAAACAAGATAGTAATAGAAAATATACCTGGGCTGTGGTTACCCAGCCAGGGATGGTATCAACCGCAGTCAAGCGATAATAGCTATTGCAGGTAGGGGAAGGATAATAGCCGTGATTGATGTGATCGCTTTTGATGCGGACGACACCCTGTGGGACAATGAAGGGTTTTACATCCAGGCTAAAGAGCGGTTCAAGCGACTGCTTTCAGAATATCACGCGCCTGAGGAGGTCGAGAGACGGCTCGATGAGATCGAGGTCCATAATGTGGAGTTCTACGGGTATGGCCTCAAGAGCTTTATGCTCTCGATGATCGAAACCTCCGCTCAGCTCCGTGGAGGTCAGATCGAGTCCGGCATTATCCAGGAAATTATAAGCATTGGAAAAGGAATGCTGATGACCAAAGTGCAGCCCTTCGAGCATGCGGAGGCAGTGCTGTCTGAGCTGTCTCAATCCCACCAACTGATGCTGATCACCAAGGGCGACACGTTTGAGCAGGAGCGCAAGATCAAACGGTCAGACCTGTCCAGGTATTTCCACTACATCGACATCATCAGCGAGAAGTCCGCCGAGAGCTACCGGACCCTTTTGGACAAATACCGCATCGACCCGGAGCGGTTCCTGATGGTCGGCAACTCAATCCGCTCAGATATCCTGCCGGTGATCCGCATCGGCGGGAAAGCAGTGTACATCCCCTATGAGCACACCTGGTCGCATGAGATGATCGATGAGCCGCTCGCGCAGGAGAGGGCCTATTATAAGGTTGAAAACCTGGGGGAGCTGGTGGGGTTGGTGAAGAGGCTGGAGG
>CAZPWU010000390.1:0-1377 GCA_964590325.1 uncultured Anaerolineaceae bacterium
TGACTCCGCCCACACAGAAGGCACAGCGCTTTGAGTGTCGAAGAGAACCCGATAGGCGCGATTAATAACCACTATTCTGCGTACACCTGCATCGCTCACCAGAATGTTCGTACCACCTCCCAAGATAGTAAAGGGCACCTCAATTTCCCATAACTTGATGGCGATCTCAACCATCTCTTCAACCGTTTTTGCAATCAACAGACCATCGGCCGGTCCGCCTACGCGTGCAGCAGTATACCGAGCAAGGGGCACATTCTCTTGCAAGCGCGGTCCGAAAGTGGCTCGCAGATTTTGGTAGTTGACCAGCTTCGGGTTGGTCGAGTGCATGTCTGAGATCAGTGTCACCATTGTGTCTCTATAAAATTCCAACATCAATCATAATGATTTGATGTATTCGATCAAGTGGTTGATCAGCGCGGGTGAATGAGTCGGATCTTTGCACATCGCTACGAGTTCTTCCTCAGTGAAGTCATCCTCATAATTCGGGGCTGCAATCAGATGTAAAGACTGAAGGGTTGTACTATCAGCCTCGAACACTTGGGGATTGTTGTTAACAATATTCATGTCTGGTATTCGTTCAGTCTTAAACCGAGTTTTTTTGGACATTTTTATCGTTCCTCTCTAAAGCGGAGAGCACCTGTGTACTGATCTGGTCGGCGTCTCCAGCCGATAACACTAAAAGTACGTCGCCAGGCTGCAGACGGGCGAGTAAAAAAGCTGCAACCTGGTTTAAACTTGGCACATAATGGATGTCGTCGTGCTGAATTGCTGCAACGACCTGCCTGGTGGAGAAACCATCGCTGGGAGCTGCCTCGCGGGCGGCATATACATCTGTCACCAGGACGTGGTCTGCATTTTTGAAGGCGTTAGCAAATTGGTCGAGGAGGGTCCGCGTACGTGTATAAGTATGCGGTTGCCACACTGCCCATAATGGTCTTCCAGGGAAGCGTGAACGTGCTGCTGATAGGGTGGTTCGTATTTGAGTGGGGTGGTGGGCATAATCGTCGATAACCGTCACGCCAGAAGCCTCGCCGCGGATTTCAAATCTACGTCCGGTACCTTTAAATTCGCTGAGCGCTCGTGCAGTCTCCATAAGAGGTAGTTCTAATTGTATGGCAACAGCTAATGCTGCCAGGGCATTAAGTACATTATGTTCACCGGGTACTTGGAGCGAGATTGTGACCAAGGACAGTCGTCGATCTGTGTTGCCACGCAAGGTGGAATTGCATATGACATCAAACGTGAAACCGCCGTAGGTATTTGGAGTCAAATGATGAGCCAGGCATGTATGTTGTGTGTTGAGCCTCCCATAAGAAAGAGTCGGGTGACCTAGCTCCGCCGACGCGCGAACCAGACGGGCTGCGCCTGGATCATCTC
>CAZPWU010000390.1:1387-3153 GCA_964590325.1 uncultured Anaerolineaceae bacterium
ACATGCCACGAGCACCCCTCCCGGTGTCAGGTTTTTTACGAATTCCAGGAATGCCTGGTAGAAATCTTCAGGGGTTGGAAAGCAATCGGGATGATCGTGCTCAATATTTGTTACCACGGCAATTTTAGGCTGTAATCCTAAAAACATGCGGTCGTATTCATCAGCTTCGATGATAAAAGCTTCACCTCTACCAGCATGGGCGTTTGTACCCAGGTTAATGGAAATCCCACCAATGATAAAAGTGGGATCCAACCCCAGTGCGGTAAGTATCCAAGCGATCATGGCAGTGGTTGTCGTTTTACCGTGTGTTCCAGCGACCGCGATACCCATCCGTCCACCCATTAATTGACCTAGAAAATCAGCCCGTTTAACGACCGGGATATGTGCTTTGTAGGCTGCCTGCACCTCTGGATTGTCATCGGGAACCGCGGAGGAACGAATGACCAGGTCAGCACCGGTTATATTTTTTGGATTGTGACCGACAAATACCTGGGCACCCGCTTCACGCAGACCTTCAATGAAAGAGTTGTTCTGCTGGTCAGAGCCCTGTACGGTATAACCACTTTCCAAAAGCACCCGCGCGATAGCTGAGAGGCCAGTTCCTCCAATTCCTATCAGGTGAATGGTAGACGGCAACTTTTCAGGCATAAATCCACTAAATAAACACAACGAGTACAAATAGAAACGCTACAGCAACCGCAAAGTAAACCGTTGGAATACCCAGCCAGTTGGGAGGTAATATGGCCACCATTTTCATGGCTAGGTCCCCCATCGGGTCTGTTGCTTGGGGTGTGCGAATCAGGTTTGGGAACGGATAATTGGCCTGAGCCATGAAATACCAGAGCGTTCCAAAAATAAGATAACCATTCAATGCGCCCAGGAAAATACCTAATAAGGAATCTTGCAGACGTTCACGAACGAACCGTTGTCCGCCGAACTTGGCGATATTGGGGGTCTGGTATCCGAAGAAGACCAACAGGATAACAATAATGGTACGCAACCAAAATTGTGCCAGGCTGCCCGGAACTGCCAATGAATCGCGGACAACGGAAACATACCTTTCCAGGACGGAAACAATAAACATAGCCAAAATCAGGCTGAAGCTGACCATCATTTCTTTTGCCCAGCCTCGCATAGCTCCAATAATTGCGGATATACCCATAAAGAAGAAGAAGAAAAAGGGTAGACTAACCATGGGTTACCGCCTTTGTTTGTTGTGGTGTGGCCGCCAACCTTTTTAGAATAATCGCGATGGATTCTGCTGCCTGGGGATGATTCAACCCTTGCATCGCTTGCCGCATCTGCTCCCTACGCTCTTTGTCACGCATCAAGCTCTGTATTGTGGGCAGCAGCTTCATGGGTAGCTCGCTATCATCCACAATGATAGCTGAGCCTCGTCTTTCAAGATATCGAGCGTTGGTTTGTTGGTATCGCCAGGCGTATGGATACGGAACTAAAATCGCTGGTAAGGCGAAAAGTGGGTATTCTCCCAAAGTCGAGGCCCCAGCCCGTGAAATAACGAGATCAGCAGCACTAAGAGCAGCTCCGATTTCTTCATGCAGATAAGGATAAGGATGATAACGGGCTGCCTTTTCAGGAGGTAATACTTTGTGGGCATTTTCCGCCTCGGACCAATCGAGGTGTCCGCTCAGATGCACCACCTGCATCTCGGAGAGAAGATCAGGTAAGATATCCAGTAAAGCTCTGTTTAGTGAACGTGCTCCAGTGCTACCGCCGATGACCAGCAGGCAAGGCAGGTCAGTTCG
>CAZPWU010000391.1:0-3151 GCA_964590325.1 uncultured Anaerolineaceae bacterium
TATCCTTTTTTCGAGGCTTCATTTGCTGATGTCCGAACTCATGTCCGAACATCAGTTAACTACCGATTCCATCTCCAATGCAAGGAACAGTCGTGCAAATATAAACGCATTTTTACCTTCCGCTGTAAAGAGATAACCCTCTTCGTTTAGTTTTAACGAAGGCGCAGGATGAGCATGGCACTCTGCTTCCATTCGAGCAAGTTCACGTAAAGCAGCTTCTACTTTTGGGTCATGTCCAACCACTAATATCTGGTATTTACCTGACTCTTGCCAGATGTGTACATGGCGACCACGTAAATATTCAAGTAAAGACTGCTCTTTTAAACTAATTAAGCTGCATCCGGTATGATTTAACAACCATTCGAGTGTGGCATAAGCGGATGGTGTTTCGAGGGGAGCAGGACATACTCTTTCCAGCACGCGCTCTACAAGTTTGCCACCCCCGCGCAGAGATAGGTGGTTGAGGTCGCCTAGAAACAGTTCTAACTCATGACGTAAGATCAAAAGCTCGGTTATTTGCTGTTCTAATGCCATATATCGTCTCTCGGCAATGAGAGTTACCTCCTCATCGCTCAAGCTGCTATTCTGACCAGCCTGAAGTAAGGCCTTTATATCTGCCAGAGAGAAACCGAGCCTTTGAGCACGCTGGATGAAGAGTAAGATCTGCTCAGCGTCAGGATTGTAAAGCCTGTATCCAGAAGCATTACGACCGACCGGCTTCAGCAAACCCAATTCTTCATAATAGCGTAGGGTTGAAGTATGGAGACCTACCCGCTGGGCAAGCTGTCCAATGGTCAATGTTGTCATATTAGAGATTCTTAATCTCGACTGGTTCGACGATCTCAGGAAGCATAAAGTTAAAAACACGAGAGTAGAAGTACAGCTCTGCCTCTGCGCAGCGCCTGATCGTCTCAGCTTTACGGAAACCGTGCTGCTCACCCTCAAAGGCCAGATAAGCATAAGGAATTCCATTTTCCTTAAGCGCTTTCACCATGATCTCCGCCTGAGATGGAGGCACAATCTTGTCCTCAAGACCCTGGAATAGGATCACCGGGCAGCGGATACGGTCTGCGTAATGGACCGGCGAACGCTGCCGGTAAAGGTCTTTTGCCTGGGAATACGGACCTACCAACCTATCGAGATAGCGTGACTCAAATTTGTGAGTATCTTGTACAAAGGGTTCCAGGTCTGCCAACCCGAAGTAGCTTGCACCAGCCTTAAAAAAGTCATAGAAAGCCAAGCCGCATAATGTAGTATAACCACCGGCGCTCCCACCGCGGACTGCGATCCGTTTACCGTCTACTTCACCCTGGGCAATGAGATAGCGCGCTGCGTTGATGCAGTCGACCACATCGACAACACCCCACTGACCGTTCAGGCGCTGCCGGTAAGGGCGACCATAACCGCTACTGCCCCCATAATTGACATCCACCACAGCGAACCCCCGGCTGGTCCAATACTGGGTTGAGAGAGAGAATACAGCCTGGGTCGCACCCGTAGGTCCACCATGGCTTTCCACCAGTAAGGGTGGACGTTCGTCAGGCGGTCCATCATAGTCTTTATTAGCTGGGGGATAGTAAAAAGCATAAGCTGTCCGGTCGCCTTCTGTCGGAAATATGATCGGACGAGGAATTGAAACATACCCGGGATCGATATCTAAATCCTGGCTTCTCCGTATCTCTTCGATATTGCCGTCTGCCAGGTTGAGGGATATAACGGTAGGGCTGGTGGTAGGGCTGGCACTTATCAACCACAGCCAATCTCCATCATAAGCCGGATAATCGAGAGAGGTATATCCCAGCTCAACAGGCTTGATTTTACGCGTCTCGGGCGTGAGGATACTCAGGTAATCGATCCCTTTTTGGCTGTATATACAAGCCACGCGACCATCTTTCAGGAACAGGTAATTAATCATCCCAAACACCCATTGGGGTTGGCCAAACTCGGCTTCCATGGTTGCCACAGACTCAATCACCCCTTCTTCCGAACGATACATTACCCGACGTAAAGATTTCTCCGGGGATCCGGTCACCGGCTCAGTCCCCGTTTTGTTTAAACGATATAAATTCCACCAACCGCTCCGATCCGACACGAAATAGAGTGTCCCATCCGGGCTCCATTCGGGTTGATAGATGGACTCCTCCGGACCACCCGCAACCCGCTTCTCGTGGGATAAATGGCCATCTAAAGACAGGTCGGCAACCCACAGCTCACAGCCATCCCAGGGCATTTGGGGATGATCCCAGCACAGCCAGGCCAGACGATGTCCATCTGGGCTAAGGCGCGGTGATGAATAAAAGTCGTGACCGGAGGCGACTGCATGAGGTTGCTCTGAGCCATCTAACGGCAGTGCAACCAGCTCATTAATCACTTCACCATCCAACTGGTGATGCTGACGCACGCAGATTATCCAGCATCCGTCAGGTGTGACACGTCCATCGGCATAGCGCAGTCCCCAGGGTAATTCAGGTTCTGGCGTTATTGCCTGCGGCTCACTACCTGGATCCTGGCGGTATAATCTTTGATCTGTAAAATTAGAGAAAAATATTGTTTTACCGTGAACGAGATAAGCCCCGCCACCATATTCATGAACTGTGGTACGGGCATTGAAACCGGCTGGAGTCACATCGTTGACTTTACCATCCGGTGTGCGGTGGACGATGACATTGCGGCCAGATTCCAGTGGGCGACCTTCTACCCAGTAAATATCCTTACCCTCGGCCTTTAGCGAACCCAAACCAACAGACGTAGAAGCTAACAAATCGGCTTTGATAGGAGAAAGCCATGACCCGTAAGGCGCAACCTTTTTCATAACATGCCTCCTGGCATTAATCTGATAAATTATACGACAACCTGATAGAAAAACGAAATTCCGGCTCTTTGGGAAGGTCCGGGGTGGATCCTCATATATGGAGGTGTGAGTGGGTGTACGCCCGCTCACGCCCCTATATACAACCCTTTCCACGGTAAATCACGGAGACCCGAAATTCCCTCATCCCAATTCGGGAAGAGGGACAGAGGGACAGAGGGATTATTTTAAGAAAATTATCTTGCTGCCGTTAATTGGTTTTCAGCCCGCCGGCCCCACTCGTCCACCGCTGACCGTATGATCTCCTTCACTTCTTCGTCGGTAACCTCATCCACCCCATTG
>CAZPWU010000392.1:0-3146 GCA_964590325.1 uncultured Anaerolineaceae bacterium
GTTTTTAAGGTTCAGAATTCATCCGATTTTGGGTCTTGACTTTTACCGCACTCTTTGTTATGACATTCAATCCATGCACACCTTACAGGGCCTAGCCTACTACCGAAATATAAACAACATACTAATATTTTGTGAAAAAATTGTAAAAAGCTACAGAAACGCGGATGTATAATATCTCTACTCTCAATCCTACCGATTATTTTTTCAGCACACCTTTGCATCCATGTTAAATAGCGCACATGAAGACCATCCTCGTCATCGGTAATAGCCTGACCGCTGGCATACCCGGGGCGCGTTACACCACCAGACTGGCAGAAGCGCTTCCGGAATACCACTTTATCTTCGACGGGCTGGGTGGGGATATCCTGGCGGGGGTTGCCCAGCGCACCGCGCGCCGGCTGGAAAACCTGACCCCCGACCTGCTGGTCCTGGAAATCGGCGCCAACGACATCCTCCTGCCTTACCTGAGCGAGCGCGGCGGGCTCTGGAAGATCTGGGCTGACTGGAAGATACGCAGTGGTAGCCAGCCATGCCTGACCCCCGCCAGCTTCGGCGCCCTCTATATCCAGACCATCCAGCAGGTCAGGCAGCACGGGATTCCGCAGGTGCTGGTTACCACAATCTCTTGCCTGGGGGAGCGCCTGGATAACCCCCAGAACCGGCTCCGCCAGGCTTATAACGCCCAGATCGAGGAGGTCGCCAGCCAGGAAGGGTTACTCTGCGCCCCGCTGGGAGAGGCTTTCGACCGGCTACTGAGCAGCTTATCCCATCCCTCTGGATACCTGCTCGCTCGATATTCCCTGATGCTCTTCGATGCGCTGGTCACGCGGGTGGAAGCCTGTGCAGATTGGGTCAGCCGGCAGCGCGGTTTGCGACTGACGACGGACGGGGTGCATCTCAACCGCCAGGGAGCGAGCCTCATGACACAGACCATCGCCGGGCAAATCCGCTCTGCCCTGACCAATCCGGCGGATGATATTACGGAGAATAAAAAACCGGATCAGTAATCGGATCGGGCGATAAGCTCTGATCACAGGAAAGCCAGTATAATGGGATATTAACACCAAAGGAGGAAACCATGCCAGAGAAAAATGCTATCCCAGCCGAGCAACCCAATCCAGGAGATCTAGCCTCCGCCACCGTCCCTCTGCCGACTAAAGCGACTGTCAAAAGCCAGGCGTTGAGCCTCAATGATCCGATGTTCCGCGACGGTCTGATCATGACCGCCATCGTCATCGTTTTTTGGATCGTGGTGCTCTACATGTGGCTGCTGGCGCATGGCGTGCATAGCGAGCAGTTTTTGCGCCCCACCCCGGAATTCCTGGATAGTGTGGCGAAATTCGATTTCCTGGGCAAGACCGCCGAAAACCCAGAACCCTCCATTTTGAGCCTGAACGTCGAGATCGTCATGTGGACCATCCTGGGGGTGGTAATCCGCACGATCTACACCATCAACGTCACCATCCGGCAGCGCAAGTTCTTCTTCCTGCCGCAGATGCTGAAATGGCTGGGGGATATGCTGATGGCGGCTGGCATCTCTGAAGCCGTGATCCTCTTCTTGAGCATTACCAGCTTCTCGATTGGCACGCTGGATGTGACCCTGGCAAAAGCCAACTACAAGACCATCGCGGCGATCGCCTTTATCCTGGGCTTCTACCACAACGACGCCCGGCGTTGGCTGGGCTCCTTCCGCAAGAAGCTGCTCGGTATCAACCCCGCCAGCCCTTCGGAGGGCGAAAAGACTGGCGGCTCGTAAGCCCATCCAGATCCGTGGACCTGCGGTGATCTCACTCTGGCTGCCGGGGTACCTGGCACGGCTCCGCCTCTCCTATATGACGGGTGGGATTGCGTCGCTTCACCAGGCGCACCAGCTTGCCCTACGGGAAAGCCCACTCTACCACCTGTTCTGGAGGCTGACGGACCGGGTCTTCCCATTTACGATCCTAATCGAGCTAGGGGTGGACCTTAACGCCCAGATCGGCGCGCAGGGGCTTCACCATGCCTGCAGGCAGGTCTTCGAGCAGCTCTGCGTGCCGATCGAAGTCCAGCTGAGCGCTCCCCACGCCCGGCAAGCGCTCACCTCCCCCTGCCTGATTTACAGCAACCACACCTCGATGATCACTCCGCTCATCCTGGCTGCTACTCTGGAGTGTCCGGATTTAAAGATTATGGCGATGAGGTATGTCCATAACCTGTTGCCGAATTTTAGGCGCAGCATCCTGCCCATCGACCGCACCTGGTCGGATGAACTCTTCCCCGCCTTAAACAACGGCTTTGCCCATCTGCTCGCCAGCCTGATGCTCTCTTACCTGGAGCCCCGCGCTAGCCTAACGGCTGCCAGGGATCAGAACCAGCTCATCCTACGCCAGGCAGCCCAGCATGTGCTGCGCGGTGGAGCGATCCTGATCTTCCCGGCGGGGGGTGTCAGGCGCCCAGCGCGCTGGTTCCCTGGGATCGGCGCCATCGTGGCACACCTGCTGCAAGCCAGAAACCAGGGAGTGCAGGGTCACGCACAAGCGAGGTTACCCCCGTTCTATCTGCTGCCGGTCTGCGTCCACAACGATTCCAACGCCCATATCCGGAGCGGGATCATCCGCAACATGGAAGGCACGCGCCAGCCTGGCTCCGAGCAGCCCATTCGGGTGGAATTCGCTGAGCCATTATCCATGGAGCACCTCTCAGGGTGGGAGCGCTTATCCCCCCAGGAAATCACCTTCCGGCTGAAAGACCATTACCTCCGGACTCTCAACCCCCCTGGCTAGGGCAGCCAACTCGATGTTTGTTGCATGGCCGCTCCGGTACTCGTTCAATTTCTATAAAACATATCACTCCCTGATAAGGGATATCCGGGTGCGATCCTCACCCATCCCCCGCTCAACCCGCTGCAGCTGAAGCGGTAATCAATGTGGCTACCGATCCTAAGCTGGGTAAGATCCTGGTGGGTGCAAGTGGCATGACACTCTACATCTACACCAAGGATGGCCTGAACCAGTCCAACTGCACGGATGCCTGTCTGGAAATTACTGAGGGATATCCTATTTTATAAAATCATTCCACCTTATTACATCATTGATAGGATATAGCTAATGTTGACCCAGCCAGCGAACCGCCAGTTCCTTGCTCGAATTCTGTGCGTGCAAATTGCG
>CAZPWU010000393.1:0-3144 GCA_964590325.1 uncultured Anaerolineaceae bacterium
CCTACTACTTCATCGGAAAGGATAACATCCCCTTCCACGCCGTCATATGGCCCGCACAGTTACACGGCTCGGGTGAGTGGTTCGGTAAACTCTTCGAAGAAAGCGAAGGGATGTACCTCAACCTGCCTTATGACGTACCTGCCAATGAGTTCATGAACCTAGAAAATCGGAAGATCTCCGGCAGCCGCAACTGGGCTGTGTGGGGGCTGGATTTCCTGACCCGCTACGACCCTGATCCCCTGCGCTATTACCTGACCGTTAACATGCCGGAGAGCAAGGACACCGATTGGGACTGGAAGGAGTTCCTCGCCCGTAATAACAACGAGCTGATTGCTACCTGGGGCAACCTGGCAAACCGAGTGTTGGCCTTCGCTTATAGGCACTGGGATGGGCACGTGCCGACCCCTGGGGAGCTCCGCCCAGCTGACCGTGAAATCCTGGCAGCGGTCGAGGCCGGCTTCCAAAGCGTGGGCGAGCAGCTTAACGCCGTACACCTGCGCGCCGCCCTAGGGGAAGCCATGCGGTTGGCAACCGAAGTGAATAAATACCTGGATGCCGCTTCACCCTGGTTCGAGATAAAAGCCAATAAGGATGAGGCTGGAACATCGATTTACACCGCTTTAAGGGCGATTGACTCGTTAAAAATATTGCTTGCCCCCTTCTTGCCTTTCACCAGCGAGCGTTTACATGCCTATTTAGGTTACTCCAGGCCCCTATTCGGTGATCAGGTCATTGAGACACATACCGACAACCTGGCAGAGCACAATATATTGCGTTACGATCCCGAAAAAGCCAGCGGATACTGGCAGTCTAGCACACTATCACCCGGACAAACCCTCCAGCAGCCTGCACCTCTCTTCCGCAAGCTGGATGACAGTATCGTGGAGGAGGAACGAGCCAGGTTGGGAAAATAAGAGGACACAATGAAGACTCTATTAATCCTTCGCCACGCCAAATCCAGCAGGAAGGATACGGAAATGCCAGACCATGAGCGCCTATTGAACAAGCGCGGTAAAAACGAAGCTCCGCAGGTCGGCAAGTATCTTCGAGAGCAGGGATTAATGCCTGATCTAATTCTCAGCTCAACCGCTAAAAGAGCACAGGCTACGGTAAGCTTAGTGGTAAAAGCTTGCAGTTATGAAGACAAAGTTGAATATCGGGATGATTTTTATCCTGGCGACCCGCGTGCCTATATCACCGTCTTGCACACTATACCTGAGGAACACATGCGTGTAATGGTGGTAGGGCACAACCCAGCTCTGGAAGAACTGCTGCAAACCCTGACCGGAAGAACTGAAACTATCCCGACGGCAGGATTGGTCCAGGTGTCATTGCCCATCCAGACCTGGCATGAATTAGATTATGAAACTCGTGGGGACCTGGTAGCACTTTGGCATCCGGTTAAGTAAAGCATCTGCCTGACTGCTTATGTCCGACGCTTGAGAATACCCCCCACCACCAGCAAAACCGCACCGCTGACACCCAGGACACCGATCATAATCAACATCGACTTGCCAACCGGATCCGTCGCTTGGGCAATTGGGGAGGGTGTGGCAGCGACCGGGGCGTCAGTCTCTATGGTTGTGGGAGTAGGGGTGGGCGGTGAGAGCGTGGGCGTACGGGTCGGACGGCGGGTAGCTGTCGCGGTTGGTGAAACAGTCGCTGTTGGTTCGGTTGCGGTGGGGGTGAAGGCAGCTCGGATGATCAGCTTTTGCCCAACATAGATAGAGGGAGTCGGTTTTAAATTGTTAAGCTTCAGGAGCTCCTCAAGAGAGATACCATAAGCTTTTGCTATAGTAATCGGAAACTGACCCCACTGAACGACATGGACAATCGAACCATCCGGCATGGGGGTAGCAGTCTGAATCGGGACGACCAAAGGCTGGGTCGGTTGGGGTGTGCCTCCAGGTAAAGGTGTAGAAGCTGGTGGATGACCCCCAGTCCCACCCGCTACATAACCCACATCGATAGTGTAATAGACAAAGTTGTCCGACACAGCCACACCGGCGCCGATATCTGTGTAGTTAGCTCCCAGCATGGTATTTAGATGCAGTGCATCCCCCTGCCACATACTCACTGCCTGCTCAACGGATAGGTTGATCCCACCAGCGATATTCTCGGAGATAAAAACGGTCGCCCCACCACCATAACCGGCAGCGATGGCGCGGTCACGAGGGCGCGATCCACCTGGGCCTTCATGCTGAATGCTACCGACGGCAGCCTGGTAATCACTTTGCCCTTGGGCAGTCCCCATCAAAATTGGGTCTGTCCGGTAGGGAGGCAGGCCATTGGCAGCGCGCAGCTGGTTGACGGCGTCAATCAAATTAGAGGCACTGCCAGATTGCGCCGTGCCTGGGGAAACCTCCAGGGATAACAGCAATATCAGGACCAGACACGCAATAATCAGCAGAGAAAGTTTACGCATTAATAATTCTAGTAGGTAGGAATCAGTAATCAGTCAGCAATAATCAGTGACGAAGCGCGTCGCCGTCGTCATCCGTCATCTGTCGTCTATCTACTCTCCTTCGTCGTAATTATGCCATCATCCTCCCAGACTCGAGGCGCCCTAAATACCAACACCCCTCGGCGGGTGCGAACAGCAGCTCAAATATCTTGCCCGAAGCTACCATCACCAGGATATGCTGCCCATCGGAGTCCTCCCAGCTTCTGCCGGTCGATTCGACTGGATAGGAGCGCCCTTGCCAGGTAAATCGCAGCGGGGTAGCCTTTCCCTGGGCATCAAATTGGGCAGTGACTTCAACTGGTTCCATAAGTCAGCTCACAGATTTTAGAGAATTATGCGGATACTCCATCGTCGATTGGTCGCTTAAATAATCCGCTAGAAGCTGCAGCATCATTTGTGCAGACTGCTCCTTGTTGCTGAGGCGGTCACCTTTCCAAATAAATTGCCAGGATTTCTCCTCATCAGGGGTGCTCAGGCCGATCCAGGTCAAGCCAACCGGCTTATCGGGTGTGCCGCCGCCCGGTCCGGCAATACCGCTCACAGCCAGTCCGATATCAGCAGCCAGTGCCAGGCGGACACCGTGCGCCATCTCCAGAACCGTATCCTGGCTCACAGCCCCGTGCTTCTCCAGGGTCTCCCAGCGCACACCCAATAAGCGCACTTTAGCTTCGTAAGCATAA
>CAZPWU010000394.1:0-3142 GCA_964590325.1 uncultured Anaerolineaceae bacterium
GGCGCTAGCGGAAGTGATCGAGACGATGAAAGGGGAAGGCGGAATACCGAAGGTCTAAAGTTTAACGTTCCTGAGTGAGAGCGGATGAGAGGAAGAGGCTCGGAGAATATTTAATGGGTTTATTGGCGACTATTTACAACCCCCATAGGTTACGGGCATACTGAACCATATTCTGCCATAATCTGCCCTCTGGCTGAGGGGCCGGACCCAGGGGGTCTTGCCAATCAAGACCCAATAAAGCTGATACGACCGCTAAAGAGCAGGCCCTCGCGGCATCCAGGTCATAGCCACCTTCTAAGAACAGGCAAATCCGCCCCTTACAATGCTGGTCCGCCCAGTTAACCAGGTGGGCGACGATCTCGCGATAACCATTTGCGGAGAGTAACAGGCTTCCGAGTGGATCCAACCAATGGGTATCGAATCCATAGCTGACCAGGATCATCTCAGGAGAAAACCGATCTAATAAGGGCAAGATTAAATCTCGTATTACGACCTGGAAAGCCTGATCGCCGGAATAAGGAGGCAAGGGGAAATTGGCAGTATAACCCTCACCATCGCCTCCCCCTCTTTGGTCTATCCGCCCAGTTCCGGGATATAAAGGAGACTGATGGGTCGAGAGGTAGAAGACATCTGCCCTATCCCAGAAGATATCCTGGGTGCCGTTGCCATGATGCAGATCTAAGTCGACGATCGCCAACCGTTGGGCACCCGCTCCTTTGATCAAATATTCGGCAGCTATAGCGATATTATTCAGCAGGCAAAACCCCATGCCCTGACCCCGGGTGGCATGGTGACCCGGTGGGCGGCTCAGGGCAAACCCGCGCTGCGCCTCACCTCCCCACACTGCCTGAGCAACAGCCGTAGCTCCACCCGCCGCATTATGGGCCAAATCCCAGGAAGCTGGGGTGGTATAAGTATCCATATCCAAGAATGAACCGCGCTGGCAGGACATTTCCAGCATTGAAAGATAGGCCGGTGTGTGGACCGTTTGAAGGATTTCGTTGGGGATGGTAAGCGAATGAAGTTTCGAAAAGGGATCCCACCATCCGGCTTCAATAAGCGCCTCCCGGATCACCTCTACCCGTTCAGGGCGTTCGGGGTGACCAGGATAAGAATGCGCCTGGTGACCATCAGGATAATGTAAAACCAACCTATCCATTTAAAGGGCTTGGCTCTATCTATCTCATTTTTTAGTTTGGTTATGAGGTAATCTTGCTTTTCGCCAGTCATGCATCGCCCGACGTATGTGCTCCCAAAATCGCTGGACGAGGCTGGCTTTTTCAGGGGATATTTCATGCTTGCTATAACGGGCCTCGACAAAAGCATTTGTCAAGGTGTCTACATCGCTACTGACATCAGTGATCTCACTTTTTAATAATTTTGAGTATTCGTAAGGGGTATGCGTCGGTTGGCGTGTCATGCCTATTTCACCGCCCCTGCGGACGAAAGCTAAATAGAAAAACAATACTCGCTGGCGTGGAGATAATTTCCTTAGGTTCAAAAACCGCCAGCGTTCATTATTTAAAGAGGCCAGGCGATTTAGGCGTAATCGACGCAAGCCGTTCTGAAGGACGGATTTAATACCTGGACTCAAACCGCGGATGCGTTCACTCATCCAATGCCAGGCTCGTGCTAACCAATTCCATCCAGGTATCCGACGGAGGAACTTTAATAATTTCTGGTTTTGCCCCACATATTGGTATAGCGCAAATCCTATGATGCTTATGAATATCGCCCAAAATAATATCGATTTAAGCATTTCCGACCAGGGCGTTGCGACTCCGGTTGGGCTTGGTGGAACCAACTTTGGAATTTGCGGAACAACTGCCGTATTTATTGTTTGTGTAAATCCGATAAATCTTAAGAGCAAAGATAATAAATAAATTAACGGTGCCACTAACAAGGCCATCAAGAACATCAAGATAGCGATAATAAAATCAAGAAGGTAATTTATCGTAGGCAGAAGGCCAATCGTGTACCGGGTGGGTAATAAGAGGGATATAACGGATACGGTTATTAGAAAAATCAGACTGTATGTTATCCAACGCGAAGACATATCCTTATTGATTGGGATATGTTCCAATCCCCAAATCGCACGCAGGCTGGCAAAGTGGCTTTGGCTGAGGAGTGCCAGACCAAAGATAAAATACACAATCACATGGACAACCCCCATCTTTGGAAATAACTTTATCCCTAGTCCCCTTAAATCAATGCGTGTCATCCCCGATATGACCAAGATAATCGCCCCCACGGTTAAGACGCGTGCCACCATCCCGCGGTGTACAGCAGCACGGTTGCTCGAGTACCCCTCCATGCTGGTCAGCGTCAGGTTTATCTCATCACTTTCTAATTCAATCAGATCACCGGCAAAAGATCCACTCATCCACCAGCAAAACAGAGTCATTAGGAAAATTAAGACGACCTGGCTATTTAAAAAACTAATCAGAAAATCCACAGGTTTTAGAGATATATCCTTGAAAAAGATAGCTGGATCGTAAGCAAGATAAATAATAGCTCTGACTACTAGAAATATGACGACTAATTCCGTCCCACGGTAGATCAACCACTCTTTGCTTATAGACGGCATTTTCTTGGTCGCCCTATAAGAGTGCATGGATTCCAGTGATAGGATGCCAAAGAGCCAGGGTATGTAGTTGACACTCCAACCCGATAGAAGTGCATGAATAAACTGGACAAAAGACACCCCTAAACAGACCATCATCACGCAAACAGCGATATGGCTGAAAATATCCAACCAGCGTTCGTTATAGCGGAAGATTTCCCGAATGTCCATAATCAATCACTGTCGCCACATATAGAGGTCACGCTCATTAAGAAAAGAATAAACTGGAAACCCAAAATAATCGGCGCGTTGTTGGATTAGTTTTAGGTTATACACTGGCCCGGCGAGGATGAGCATAATATCTAACCCCTTGCGGAGTACCTGGAAAAGCTGATCGAATATAGTATCATCTGCCTGCCCCGTAATGATAATCAGGGTTGTACCCCAACTGAGATGGAGGCTCTCTTGCCGTAATAACTCAACCAGGGGAGTTGTCTCGATAGATTGGACACGCGCCAGGACATCTAATATCCTCATCAAGTGCCCACGACCCTTACGAGGCGGCAATGTTTTAACGCG
>CAZPWU010000395.1:0-3142 GCA_964590325.1 uncultured Anaerolineaceae bacterium
CGGATGGTGGATATATCGAGAGGCATACAAATACTCCGAGAAAAATAGGATCATGCTACCGTAAGGAAAGCAATCGGGTGAATTATAACTGCACTCACGCAGGAATCTAAATCCCAATAGATATTCATGACAATGATCAGATAGCGCGGAGGGGACCCGTGTACTACAATATCCTGGCTGATAGCGGTTGAGAAAGATAGGCTAGAGGTTATTGGAGGGCAGGTCATGAGAGAACGTATTGTATTGATCGGGGCAGGCAGTGCTGTCTTTACACGCGGGCTGGTGGCAGACCTCATCCGCAGTGGCGCTGAGGCTGAGCTTGCACTCGTAGATATTGATCCCGAAGCGCTGGAGGTAGCCGAAAGGCTGGCGAGAAAAATGATCACCGCCCGGCAGTCGCCCATCAATCTGGCTGCTGCTGTAGACCGCCGGCAGGTCCTGCGTGGGGCAACAGCAGTTATCTGCACGATCGCGGTTGGGAAACGGCGCGCCTGGGAACAGGACGTTTTTATCCCGCGTAAGCACGGTATCTTCATGCCGGTTGGCGACACCGTTGGCCCAGGCGGTTCGTCACGCGCCCTGCGCATGATCCCTGCCATGGTGGATATCGCTGGCGATGTACTCGACCTGGCTCCCGAAACGCTCTTTTTCAATTATGGCAACCCCATGGCACCTGTCTGTCGCGCTGTGCGCAAGGCTACCGGCGCGAAAGTGATAGGGCTGTGCCACGGCGTCCCCAACTTAGCTCGCTACCTGGCAGACACTCTTAAAGTATCCCTTGAAGCCCTGCAATACACCGCGGTCGGCATCAATCACCTGACCTGGTTCATATCTTTGCGCGCCATTGGGCGTGACCTGATGCCGGAGCTACACCGGATCGCCACACAAAGATTGGCTCAGACCCCAGCCTCTTATCTGAAGCCACTCTCGAGTGAGGATAGCCGACCCTCCACCCGAATCAATCCTTACGAAAGCCCTTGCGGCGACCTCTTTAGCTGGCAACTGTTCCAGCTCTTTGGCGGATTCCCGGCCCCACTGGACCGGCATGTGACCGAGTTTTTCCCACAGTTCTTCCGCGAGGGGAGCTATTACGGCCATACTTTGGGGGTGGATGCGTTCAGCTTCGAGGGGACGATCGCCGACGGCGATAACGCTTACGAGGAAATGCGTGCCGATGCCTACAGCCCACAACCCCTGCGAGAGGATTATTTTGAGCACTTCAGCGGCGAACACGAGCAGGTGATCGACATCATCGACTCGATCCGCAGGCAGCGCGGCCGGGTATTCTCGGCGAACCTGCCCAACACCGGACAGGTGTCCAACCTGCCGCCTGAGGCCATCATAGAAGCCCCGGCCATCGCCGACGGAGAAGGATTGCGCGCCATTGCCCAACAGCCACTGCCTTCTGCCATCGCTGGGACGCTTGCTACGCGGTATTTATGGGTAGAGACCGTTGTCGAAGCCGCCCTGGAGCACAGCCGTCAGAAGTTCATCCAGGCCCTGGTCCTGGACGGTGCCGTTCACTCGATTGAACAGGCAGAGGCCCTGGCAGACGACATGCTGCAAGGTCAGGCCAGCCACCTGCCCTGGATTAAACGGACCTAAGACCATCTGACACGCGGCCAGACAGTATCGATTAGCTATTTATTCGACTCATCGCTCTTCTTCCCGGGAGCGATGTATTGGATCCGTTTGTAAGGCTTGACCTGCTTGCCGACATTGTCTTTTAACACGTTGCCGGACACGTGCATCAGCGTATCCCCGAAATCAACATCTATACCCATACTCGCAAGGCAGGGGTAGTGGTGGTGGAGCAAGCCAGCCTTTTCCTCGGCCTCGTCAGCAGAGAGGCCAACCAGCCGCTCCGCGACGTAACGAGCACAACCACACACCGCATCGCGTTTTACCCTTGCAGAGGTGATCTGGCGAGTTTGGGGATCAACGACGATATCCAACTCCGGCTGACCGAAATAGTATGCAAACTCAGCGATCAAAGGATTCTCATAGGTGATCCTCTGGCGGCGAGTGACCCCAAAATCGTTCTCAGTCAACGAACACAGCGGTTTGGGCGTGACGCAAGCGACATTGATCTTCTCCAGCCATCCGCGCAATTGCCGGGCCAGGCCGCGCGGCAGCCAGGCCTCGTTATCCACCGGGGCAATGACCGCCCGAGCCCCGGTCATCTGGGCGATGTCGGGTAGCAACTCAGCGATCCCGCGTTGCTCCCCAAAGCTCAGGATCAAATCAGCCTGCAGCAGCTCAGATGGCAGATAATCCTCGGGGTAATCGATCACCGGCGGGAAAACCGCCGGGGCGCGCCACACCTCGACCGCCCAGCTCGAAGGCCCGTGGGCGCGGATATTATCCACATGCCGTGCTCCATATTCACCCGAGATGATTGCCAATATACGCATTTTGAAATATTGGGGATTTATTCGTGTGAGGTTGCCAACGACTTAAAATGACAAACGCCTGGGTGAGGGGGGCACCCAGACGTTTGTCACTATTATCTTACCTGATTTTTTCGGTAAATGCAAGGGCATTCCGTTGCAATTTCATTACAATTTTGTAAGCCAGGCGCCCCAGGCGGGAGTCGAACCCACAACCTCGGCCTTAGGAGAGCCTCGCTCTGTCCTTTGAGCTACTGGGGCGGACGAAAATGATTATAGCATTTCAACCGAGGGGTGACAAGATATCGTTTATGATGTCCTGTGGGTATGGCACATGACACATCCTGACCTCAACAGAGCAACTAGCTCGCGGTCATTTGAAGGAGAGCCGTCCAGGATATTGTAATGGGTGCCAATTGCGGCTGTCGAATGAGCGTCGGAATTGCACAAAAGGGGGATCCCTAAGCATTCTGCCAGCTCGCTAATACGACTCTCTGCATCCAGAGGTGTGTTGGCAGAATGGATCTCAAGCGCATCAGGGAGATATCGGCCCAACTCGATTTTGATATCCGGATGATAACGGAAAGGATGCGCTAGGGCTAAAAATCCAGAGTGCTTGCGCACAAAAGCATGCAATTCTGGATAAGTCCAACTCGCTTTCTCAAGCGACCTGTGATGGAAGCCCAGCACGAGGAAATCCTCTCCATCGACCGTTATCTCAATCCCTCCAAAAACCCTGAAAGGTGCATATC